>DATLBG010000001.1:0-10661 GCA_035527035.1 Gemmatimonadaceae bacterium
GCTACATACCCGAGCGCCATCGCGACGGCCGCCCACTTGAGAGCCGGAACGAGATGCACCCCCGCGAGGAAATAGCCGAGGGCGACGAACAGCAGGATCACCTGCGCGATCGCTTCGTTCTGGAGCGCGCCCTGCGCGATCAGGGGATACAGCAGGAAGATCGCCGCCATCAGGCCGCCCCAGTGCAGCAGGTGCGCGTGCCCTTCGCGCCTCGATTCCTGCCCTGCTTCGCGGGCGTGCCGCCACCCGAGCCATGCGCTGAGGATGAATCCTGCCGGCGACGCGATTGTCCAGAACATCGGCACGCGCTCGGGCGCGAGGTCCATGAGCGAGAATCCGACGAAACCGATCGCGGCCCACAGATATGCAATCCCGCTTGGGAACGGGCTGTAGTCGGAGCGCGAGACGACGTCGCGCACGTAACCGAGATCGTCGCGCACATTGGTGGTGCCGGGCATCTTGTCTCCTGGAAGCTGGGATGTCATCGTGCTGTTCTAGAGTACTCTGAAATGTAGAGCAGCAGACGGCCGGATGTCAACAGGCGAGACGTAGATGTGCTCAATTCGCTGATAAGGCCCGGTAAATGCCATCTATCGCACCATGACAACTACATATAAGGTCGGACACATGGTGGGCAGCCTGGCCAAGGCGTCCATCAACCGGAAGCTCGCGCTGGCCCTGACCCGCCTCGCCCCGAAAGAGCTCGAGTTCCAGGATATTCCGATCGGGAGCCTGCCGCTGTACAACTACGAGCTCGAAGCCGACTTCCCTGCCCCCGCCAAAGCGTTCAAGGATCAGCTCGCGATGCTCGACGCCGTCATCTTCGTCACCCCGGAATACAATCGCTCCATTCCGGGCGTTCTCAAGAATGCGATCGACTGGGCCAGCCGGCCCTACGGCCAGAACTCGTTTGCCCGAAAGCCGTCCACCGTGATCGGCACGTCCCCCGGGAAAATCGGCACCGCCGTCGCGCAGCAGCATCTGCGCAGCATACTCGGCTACTGCAACTCGCCGCAGATGAACTCGCCGGAAGCCTACATCCAGTTCGAGAAGGGGATGATCACCGACGACGGCGAAGTCACCAACGAGTCCACCGCCAACTTCCTGCGCGAGTACATGCTCGAGTTCTGCAACTTCGTCACGCGCGTGTACACGGTATTGCCGCGGCCGGGCTGAGCAAACCGGCGGAATCGACTCGTTAAGCCCCGCGCGCCCGCCTTCCCGGCCCTCGTCTTCAACGAGCGAATCTCGGCAGGTGATTCTCTGCCAGAATCGCGCGGACCTCCGGCAACGCGAGTAGCGCGCGCGAGTGATCCCAGGTGGCTGACCAGATTATGAAATCCGGATCGTGTTCGCGAACGGCATCGCGCACGTGCCCGATAGCGGCCCCGGGTTCCCCAATCGCGGCCGCGGCCACGGCCAGCCCCATCGGTGCCATGGGTTCGCGCTTCGCCCGCGCGAGCATTTCGTCATATATGGCCCGACCGTCCTCCAGTTGACCCGCGGCGGCCAGCAATGCCGCGAACGTGGTCATCGCAAGCGGGTGCCGGCCGGATGCGGAGAGCAGCACTTCGCTCTCCTCGACGGCCTGATCGAACTCCCGCGCGTGGAAGTTGGCCAGAACCTGCGACCACAGCGTAAGGAACGAGCTTTCCGGATCCAGCTCGGCGGCTCGCTTACTCCAACGTTTTGCTTCGCTGGCCCCGTCTTCCGTGCAGCCATGCGCGATACTCATGAGGGCGGCCACATACGGCGAGAGCGGCTCGTGCTTCTGCAGCTCCAGCAAACCGGCGAACGTCTCGTCCCACTTGGCGTGCGCAAAGCCGCGATCGAACAGGTAATACCATCCGGCGCCCTGCACGAAGCCGGGGTTGAGCTCCAGGGCGCGCTTGAACTCCCGCTCCGAAGCCGCGAAATCCCAGTCGTACAATAGATGCACCATCGCACTCGAGCTGTGCGCTTCGCCAAGGTCGGGAGCGAGCGCGAGCGCCTTGGCGGCAGCTTCGCGAGCACGCGATCCGGCCTCCTCCGGGCGCATGTTGCTGTAATACCCGAGGAGGCTGTACGCGTCCGCGAGACCTGCCCACGCCAAACCGTAGGACGGATCGTGCTGCAGCGCAGCCTGCATCAGAGCCATTCCCTTTTTCGTGGCCGCACCCCGCTGATACAGGAGGAATCGACCCTTGAGGTACAGCTCATAGGCCTCGATGCTCTGCGTAGAGCGCTGCTCCAACGCAGCCGCGCGGCCCGTCTGCATTGCGGCCTTCATTCGCTCCGCGATTGCGCTGGCGATCTCGTCCTGCACCGCGAATACATCAGCCATCTCACGATCGTAGCGCTCGGACCAGAGGTGATAACCGTCCGCGACGTCGATCAGCTGCGCAGTGATGCGAACGCGGCTGCCGGACTTCCTCACGGAGCCTTCCAGCACGTTGCGCACGCCAAGCTTGTCCCCGATCACGCGCAGGTCGGCATTCGTTCCCTTGAACGAGAACGAAGAGGTGCGCCCCGCGACACGAAGCTCCGGGATCTGCGCGAGAGCGTTGAGAATCTCCTCGGTGATCCCGTCGGCGAAGAACTCGTTCTCCTTGTCGGCGCTCATGTTCGCGAACGGCAGCACGGCGATGGACTTGTCGGGCGCCTCCGAGCGCGTGACGGGCTGCATGAGAGCAGCGATCACCGCCGCCCCCGTGTCGAAACGATCGACGGGGTCGCGAGCGAGCGAGCGAGCGACCGCGGCAGCGATCGGGCGCGTCACTCCTTCGCGCAACTGGCAGACATCCGCCGGTGTCTGCGCGAAGCGCTTCGCGATCACGGCTTGCACCGTTGGCCCCGTGAACGGCTGCTCGCCGACAAGCATTTCGTAGAAAACGCATCCGAGCGAGTAGAGATCGCTGCGGCCGTCCACGGCGTCACCCGCGGCCTGCTCGGGACTCATGTACGCCGGCGTTCCTACCGTGCTGCCGGTCGCGGTGAACGCGTCTGCTTCGACTTCGCTCAGCGCCTTCCCGATGCCGAAATCGGCTACCATGGCATGCTCTTCATGCAGCATGATGTTTTCCGGCTTGATGTCGCGGTGCACGACGCCGTGGCGATGCGCGTAATCCAGCGCGTCCGCGACTTCGCGGGCGATGCGGACCGCGTCCTCTACGGGAAGCTTGCCCTCGCGTGTTATCCGCTCGCGGAGCGACTGGCCCTCCACGCTCGGCATGACGTAATACAACGTGCCGTCAACTTCGCCCGAATCGAACAGCGGCAGGATGTGCGGGTGCGAGAGCTTCGCGGCAAGACGAATCTCGCGCAGAAACCGCTCGGCGCCGATGGATTGCGCAATCTCACGCCGGAGAAGCTTGAGCGCGACGCTCCGGCCGTGGCGCTCGTCGTGCGCCAGGTACACTGTGGCCATGCCGCCGGTGCCGAGTACGCTCTCCACCCTGTAGCGCCCGGAGAGCGCCGAGTTCAGCGTCCCAACAGCACCGCTCGACTCTTGATGCGACAAAAATTCTCCGCCGTGATTCGACCGCCAAAGCTACATGCTGTTACCGGACTTCGAGAACGGGGCGAAGTCAAGCGCCACCGCGGCGGCCGCGCCCAATAGAAGGACGCCGATCACCCGCGCGGTGCGCTGGCCTCCCGGTAGCGTCCGCTCGGCGAAGACGGCCAGCGCGATCGCCAGCACCCAGGGCAAGCTCATCGAGCCCGCGGACACGAGTACGACCATCAGCGCCCAACAGCACCCGATGCAATACGCCGCGTGCCTCGCGGCGAGCCGGAGCGTCGCACCGTAGCCGGCGCGCCAGCGTCGCATCACGAAGTCCGCCGGCGACTGGCACTGGGCCAGACAGGCCCGCTTCGCGGCGCTGAACTGGTAGATCCCGGCGGCGAGAAGCGTGGCGGCAATCGCGTATGGCAGGACCTTCTCCGCGGCAGCGGATTGTGCGACGAGGTTTCCGATCGCCACTGACGCGGCGTACACCGGCACTCCCGTCAGCAGCCACAGCGCCAGATACACCAGCGTGAACACCTCCGCGGGTATCACGCGCTCTCCCGACTTGGCCGCGCGCCTGCTGATTCCGCCGTACAATAGAATCATCGGCGCCGCGGACGGGATCATCATCGCCGCCATCATCACGCCCCACTGCAACGTGTAGGCTGCCGCCGCGGACCATGACAGCTCCGACCCGCCGTGGGACATCTCCATCGCCGCGTCGGCGCGCACGACCCCGAGCCACGCGAGGACCGTCGCGCCCACGAGGAGGACCGCGAGAACGGTTGCACGGAGGTCACTCCTTGACAGGAATTCCCCTGCCGGCCCATCGTTTCCCGAACGGAGGTGTGACATGGCGACCAACTGGCATCTGAAGGGACAGGTTCTCGTAGCGTGCAACTGCGACTGGGGCTGCCCGTGCAACTTCAACGCACTGCCCACGACCGGCAAGTGCGAGGGCGGCTGGACCTGGCACGTCGAGGGCGGCTCGTTCGGCGACGTCAAGCTCGACGGCCTCACCTTCTCCGTCTTCGTCAACTGGCCGGGCGCCATTCACGAGGGGAACGGCGAAGGCACCATCCTGATCGATGAGCGCGCGGATCCCGCGCAGCGCGCCGCGATCGAAGAGCTGGTAGCCGGCAAGATCGGCGGACCCTGGGGAGTCCTCGGCTGGACATGGCCGAAGATCCACGGGCCATTCTCCGCGAAATACGATCTCTCGCTCGACGGCGTCAACACGCGAATCAAATGCGGCGACCGCTTCGAGGTGCAGTGCTCGGCGATCAAGAACCCCGTGACGGGCGCGGAGGTGCATCCGGGCGTGCTGTTGCCCGAGGGGATCATCTTCAAGCGCGGCGATCTCGGAACGACGACGCGATTCACCGTGTCCAGCGGAATCGAGTACGATCACTCAGGGAAATACATGGCGATCGGGCCCTTCGACTACGCTTCCAACTGAGGACTACGAACTGAGGACTTTGCGGCCTCAGGACCAACAGCCACTGAGGATCGGCGATTAAGTGAGGACCGAGGCGACTACTTCCCTTCTGTTCCGCTCATCCTCAATCCTCAATTAGTCGTAGATCCGCGATTGTAGTTAGTCCTGAGGCCGCAAAGTTCGTAATCCTAAGTCCTCAGCTAGTTTTTACCGCGCGCGCAGGCGAAGGCCTGTGCCCCATGGATCCGCAGCGACGGCATCGGTTTCCTCGCGCGCAACGTCATAGCCCGCGCCCGACAGACTCTGCGCCGCGGCGTCGATGCTTGCGGAATCCGGCAGCTCGATCGTCCATTCGATCAATCCCGCTTCGTTTGCTCCCGTCGGGCGCGCGCCCGCCCCGGCCCACGTATTCGTGCCGAGGTGATGGTGGTATCCGCCCGCGCCGAGGAACAGCGCGCCCGGATAGCTCGCAGTCATGACGTCGAAGCCGAGCGCGTCGGAATAGAACGCGCGCGCCTGCTCCAGGTCGCCGACGTGCAGATGCGCGTGTCCGATGACCGTTCCCGCCGGCATGGCCTGCCATTCCTCGTCTCCCGCCGCGCGCAGGAGCCCCTCGAGATCGAGTGGATCGGCCGCCATTAGCACCTCCCGTCCGACGCGTCGCCAAGTATCGCGCGGCCTGTCCGCATAAACCTCTATTCCGAGATCGTCGGGATCGCGGAGATACAGCGCCTCGCTTACGAGGTGGTCCGCGGATCCGAGGCGGATGCCAAGCTTCCCCGCGTGCTTGATGAACCGTCCGAGTGGTGCGCGGTCAGGCAGCAGAATCGCGAAGTGATACAAACCGAGCCGACCGCGCGGCGCGACGGGGATGATCCCGCGCGCTTCGTGCAGCTCCACGAGCACACGATCGTCGCCCGCCGCTCCGAGCGCGGCGAATCCCTCGCTTTGCCGCAGCGCGCGCATGCCGAGCACTGAGTCGTAGAACGACAGTGACCGCTCGAGATCCGACACGCGCAGCCGCACGGGACCCAGACGGGTCTCTTCCGGCAGCCGGAATCCGGCAATCTGGTCGGGGGCTGATTTCTGCATGGCTGGAATATAGGTGTTATCACATCTATCGTCAAGGCCGCAATCACAAAAGATCGTCCACTGCTGCTCGAGCTTCCGCTGATGTGACTACCGGAAACACCTCGAACTCGACGAGATCCGACCAGTACTCGATCCATTCATCCAACAGCTCGCGCCGGTCAGTCTCCATCACCTGATAGCACCGCTTCATATCGTCCGTCACCCAGCTCGAGACGTAGCGCAGCCCGTCCGGCATGCCGCGGCCGCCGTCGCGCACGCGGCGGTACACCGGAACAGCATCGCCGCCGCGAAACGTCTCGACGACCATGTACAGCATTACGGCGCGCGATCGAGGAACGCCAATCCCGATTCCAGCGCGGCGACAAAAGCCGGCTCGCTGTTGCATTCGGCGAGCGTACGCGGCGCCGGCGGATTCGACGCGCGCGGCGCGAGATCGCGCTCGAACCAACCCACGTCGTGCCACTCACCCATTTTGTAGCCGATCCGGCGGTACACGCCAATCGGCGTGAATCCCACCGCCGTGTGCAACGCGACGCTCGCGTCGTTCGGGAGCGTGATCCCCGCAACCGCGTTGCGGTATCCCTGCACCACCAGCGCCGCGAACAGCGATGTGTACAGCGCGCGTCCGATGCCCTGCTTGTGATGGTCCTGGTGCACATACGCCGAGACCTCCGCAGTCCACTGGTACGCTGCGCGGTGTCGGTGAACTCCACCGTATGCATATCCCACGACGCGCCCGGCTTGCTCGCATACGAGCCAGGGTCCGCGCTCCATGCACTTCGCCACGCGACGCGCCATCTCCGCGCCGTCGGGCGGATCCAGCTCGAAGGACGTCGCGCAGTCGGCGACCGCCGGCCGGTAGATCTCCGCGAGCGCGGGGCCGTCACTCCCGGCGGCCAAACGGATTTTCGTCACTCCAGATGCCTCACGGACAACCGCCGCAGCACCGCGACGAACAGCCACAGGCCAGGCATTCAATCCCTCCACCGGGTATGCCATGCGAATCCTGCCGGATAATGTAGAAAAATCCGCCCGCGCAGGGTACGTTTGGGCCGCCTATGGACCAGCGCCTTAGCGAGGGACTCGAAAGCCGCTACACAATCGAGCGGGAGATCGGTCGCGGCGGGATGGCCACGGTCTATCTCGCGCGTGATGTCAGGCACAAGCGCAACGTCGCCCTCAAGGTTCTGAGCCCCGAGCTCGGCGCGGTGCTCGGCGCCGAGCGCTTCCTCGCCGAGATCCAGGTCACCGCGAACCTGCAGCACCCGAATCTGCTGCCGCTCTTCGATTCGGGCGAAGTCGAGGGCCTGCTGTTTTACGTGATGCCGTACGTGGAAGGCGAGACGCTCAGGGTGCGCCTCGAGCGGGAGAAACAGCTTCCCGTGCAGGAAGCGGTTCGCATTGCTACGTGCGTCGCGGGCGCCCTCGCCTACGCCCACCGCAACAACGTTATTCACCGGGATCTCAAGCCCGAGAACATCCTGATGCAGGAAGGCCAGCCGCTCATCGCCGACTTCGGCATCGCGCTGGCGGTCAGCAACGCGGGCGGCGCGCGGATAACGCAAACGGGCCTGAGTCTTGGCACTCCGCAGTACATGAGCCCCGAGCAGGCCACGGGCGATCGTGTGGTGGACGGCCGCGCCGACATCTACTCGCTCGGCGCGATCACCTACGAGATGCTCGTGGGCGACCCTCCGCACACGGCGAGCACATCACAGGCGGTGATCGCGAAGCTGCTTACCGAGAAGCCGGCATCGGTGCGCCGGGCGCGGCCGAACGTGCCGCCTCACGTGGAGGCCGCCGTAGCGTGCGCTCTGGAAAAGCTTGCCGCCGACAGGTTCGCGACAGCGCGAGAGTTCGCCGACGCGCTCGATGGGAGAGGACCGGTCGCGACGGAAGCGACGCGCGAATCCGTCGCGCCGGGCGCAGCGAGGCGACGCGTCCCGCGCGCTCGCGAGATTGCCGCATGGTCGCTGGCGGCGATTCTCGGTGGGATGCTCGCGTGGCAGCTGATCGGCGGGAGCGATACGACCGAGCCGCCCGTAGTGAGAACCAACTTCGACTTGCCACCGGGGATGCGGGTGAACGACGTGATAACCGGTCCGACGCTCGCCGTCTCGCCGTCGGGAGACATGGTCGCTTTCACAGCCACGGGCCTTGGCGGCTTCCGTATGTACCTCCGGCACGTGGACGAGCTTAACGCACGGGAGCTGGCCAATGTCGCCGGACGCAACCTGGCATTCTCTCCGGACGGCCGTTGGTTAGTGTTTACCGAAGGCAACATTCTCAAGAAGATTTCCATTGACGGCGGACAGCCAGTCACCCTCGGCGAGACGGGCGGGTCCGTGCCGTACGGCCTCGCATGGGATGCATCCAATCGGATTTACATCGGGTCGTTCAGCGGACTGTGGTCCGTGCCTGCCTCCGGCGGGGAACCGAGTGTCGTGGCTACGATCGATTCTTCCGGACCCCGCGTGGGACGCCGCTGGCCCCTCGTGCTCCCGGGCGGAAAGGCCTTGGCGTACGTCAGCGGGAACAGCACTTCCGGCGAGTCCCACCTGGAAGTGCTGGATCTGACGAAAGGATCGATCGCGAGCTTCGACCTCGTGACTGCGATGCCGCTGAGGGTGCTCGACGAGCACCTCGTATACGTGTCGCCTACTGGTGGCTTGCTGGCAGTGCGCTTCGACACTCGCGCCAATCGGCCGGTCGGGTCCCCCATTCACCTCGACGACGGGATCCTCCTCGATCCTGCGGCTGGTGCGAAGGCGTCACTCTCGGCTGCCGGCACCCTCGCCTATCTGCGCGGACGCTCGCAATTCGAGCTGGTGACGGCCGGAGCGGGCAAGGAGCCGACGCCGCTGATCCGCGAGCCGGGCCGCTACTCGAATCCGCGCGTTTCCCCGGACGGCGGGCGCGTCGCGATCACGGTCTCTTCCGCCAGCACGAGCGATATCTGGATCTACGATCGCGCGCGCAACACGTTCACTCGTCTCACCTCCGATGGCCTGCATCAAAGGGCGGAATGGACATCCGACGGAAAGCGCGTCGTGTTCATCGGGAACCGCGCCGGCAAGACCGGCATCTGGTGGCAGCCCGCTGACGGAAGCGGACCCGCGGAGCTGCTCTATACTCCGGATGTAGAGCCGTTCGAAGCATTGATCTCAGCCGACATGAAGTGGCTGGTATTTCGCACTTCGCCCGGCTCCAGAAACCCGCGAGACATCCTCGCCGTTCCAATGACGGGGCCGAAGACAGTTACAACGCTCGTAACTGGTCCTCACGCCGAGAACATGCCCCGCATCTCGCCGGATGGGAGATGGATGGCGTACCAGTCGAACGAGACTGGACGGTTCGAGATCTACGTGCGCCCATTTCCCGGTGCCGGAGCGCGCGTTCAAGTCAGCGACAACGGCGGCTCGGAGCCGTTGTGGGGTCGCTCGGGTGGATCGCTGTACTTTCGCGATGCCATCGGTAATATCGCGCAGGTACGTGTGACCACCGGTACCGACTTTTCGATCGGAGCCCGATCGGTCGTGTTAACCGGCGACTACCTTACGGATGCTACCCATCCCAACTACGACGTAGCGCCCGACGGCCGCTTCCTCGTGCTCAGGCGCGCGGGCGCGGAGTCGCAAACCGTCGTGGTGCACAACTGGCGGCGGGAGCTGCGCGAGAACATCCGAGCCGCCCGGCGCTAATTCCTGGCGGAATCTCCCACCGCTTTCCGGAAGAAGCTGGCGTTGTCGTAGTAATCGGTCACCCGCTTGATCCGCCCGTTTTCAATTTCCGCTACCGTAGTGCCGCGTGCCGTGCCGCGGAAGTTGGTCACGGGTCCGATCGGGCTGTCGCCGGTGTACGTGGCGGTCCAGGTCCACTCCGCGGCGACGTGGGAACCGGATTCGTAGACGTCAGTGAGCGTCCACTTGAAGTCCGGCTCGATCGCGATGAGACCGCGCATGAACGCCTTCGTCTCAGCGGGACCGCCGCGAAAGCCCTGAGCGATGTCTTCATGCACCGCGTCAGCCGTCATCAGAGTGTCGAACGCCGTCGAGTCATGGCTGTTCCAAGCGGCAACGTAAGCTTCGAGAACCTGCTTTCCGTCGTTCGAGGCTGCAGGAGTTTCTTCGCGCGCCGCACACGCACCAAACAGCAGGGCGAACGAGGCAACGGTGAGCATGCGTGCCATCGTGTCTCCGGATTTTCAGGTGGGCGCTAGGGACGCTGTTGCTGCGGCGGCGGTGCATCGGAATTCCAGATATTCTCCGCGATCAGCCACCGCCCGTCCACCTTGTGCCAGTGATCCAGATACTTGCCGCGCGCGTTGACGGGAGGATTGCCACCCTGCGCGGGCGCCGTATACGTGTAAGTGCCGCGGTCAAGCGCGATCGGACCGCTCACGCTGAGATTAGCGCTAGTGATCGTGAGCGTGCCGCCCGGCATTACGAACTGACGGATTCGCACGAGGATACTGTCCTTCCCCGTCGCCATAGGTGCGTCGGGCCCCATCAAAACCCCATTCTCCGTGTACAGGGTGACGAGCGAGTCGGGCTTGTTCTCGTTCACCCAGCGAGCCCAGAGAGCGTTGGCATCGGCGATGGCGGTCCGGGCGGAATCGGTCTCGGCGTCCGTGGCCGCGCCTTG
>DATLBG010000002.1:0-29580 GCA_035527035.1 Gemmatimonadaceae bacterium
TTCGAGGCCTCCTGCACGAAGCGGGAGAACTTCGACATCCCGAGATCCTTCTCGTCGAACGACGCGTCGATCTCCTGCATCACCTGTTTGAGGCGGTCGGAGCGCATGACGTCGCCGTTCTTCTTCATGCGGCCGACGGATTCCTTCACCAGCTCCCACGGGTCCCATTTCTGGGTCTCGTCCTGGTCGGTGTTCTTCACCAGGCCGGCGAGGGCGTTGTAGCTGTAGTACTCGTCGCAATTCTGCACGAGCAGGTCGCTCGAGGATTCGCGAATGCCGACGCCAATGACGTACTTGCCGTATTCCTTGAGCTTGATGACCAGGCTCGAGAAGTCGGAATCTCCGGAAAGGAGAATGAAGGTTCCGATCTCCGGGCGGGTGAACACCAGCTCGAGGGCGTCGATGGCGAGGCGGATGTCGGTCGCGTTCTTCTTCGACGACCCGTAGGCCGGGGCGAAGATGAGGTCGATCGACGACTCCGTGAGCGGGACGATGTATTGCGGGTAGCGGCGCCAGTCGGCGTAGGCGCGCCGGACGGCGACCTTGCCCTTGATGATGTCCGAGGAAAGGAGCGTGTGCAGCTCCTTCTGGAGCTCGGACCGGATGCCCATCGTGACGTTGTCGAAGTCGATGAGCAGCGCCGCGTTCGGTGCGTGCTGGACCGGCGAGCCGATGGGGTGCGAAAGGGCCTGGGGCCCACGATAAACGGGTTTGACCGGAGGGCGCGATTGATTCACGCTCGTCCGAATGGAGCTTGGACTCATACCTTCCTGAGGAGAAATACGTCGTGCCGCAAACTTCTATAACTTAGCCAAGTCACTGTGAATAGGTAACTTTGGCCCCCAAATTGTCCCGCCCACCCCGCTTTCGTACGCGGCTGCTGGTCATTCTCCTGGCCTTCGCGCTGGCTCCGGCTGTCCTGCTCACGCTCGTCTGGAGCGGCACGGTGAGCACGGCCGTGCCCCTGATCACCGGGTCCGGGGGCTGGGACAGGGTCACGACCACCGGGCGGGCGGCGATCGCGGTGGCGCGGGACAACCGCCTTACCTCCGCCGAGCGCCGGATCGTGGACGCGCACGAAAACGAGCTCGGTTCATCGCTGGAGCAGTCTCTCCGCCAGCGCTATGTCACGGAGCGCGCCGCGCAGGTGATCGGCATCCTCGCCCTCGTGACACTGGTCCTGTTCGGCGTGATTGCGTCCAAGGTTGCGGGCCATTTGAGCCGCCAGCTCAGCAGGCCGCTCGACGAGCTAGTTCGCTGGGCGGAGCTGATCTCGCACGGCGGGTCGCTGCCGGAAACGGCGGCGGGCAGGGGCGCGCCGGAATTCGAGACGCTGCGACTGCGCATGCGGCGGATGGCGATCGAGATCGCGGAGGGGCGCAGGCAGGCGGTGGAGCAGGAGCGCCTCCAGACCCTCCGCGAAAGCGCGCGCCAGTTCGCGCACGAGCTGAAGAACCCGCTCACGCCCATCCGGTTTGCGGTAGATCGAATCGCCGCGGACGCGCCGCCCGGGATGGCGGAGAGTCTGGACGTCCTCAAGACGGAAACCCGGCGACTCGAGCGCATGGCGCGCAGCTTCGCGGATTTTGGCCGGCTGCCGTCCGGAGCCGCAGCCGAGATCGATGTCGGCGAGCTCGTGAGGTACGCCGCGAGCGCGAGCGTCCCGCGCGGCTTCGCCCTCGAGCTCGACATCGCGCCCGATCTTCCCCGCGTGCGCGGTCATCACGACTCGCTCGCCGCGGCGCTGTCCAACATCCTCATCAACGCAGTGGAAGCGTGCTCCGCTTCCGGCAGGATCTCGGTGCGCGTGACCGAAGAGCGGGCGGCTGCGAATGGAGCGGTGCGCATATCCGTGACCGACAACGGCTGCGGCATCCCTCCCGAGAAGCTCGAAGCAATCTGGGAGCCGTATATTACCGGCAAGCCGGGCGGGACCGGCCTGGGGCTCGCCATTGCGCGACAGACGGTGCTCGCGAGCGGTGGCCGCGTCACCGGATCGAGCACGGTCGGCGATGGCACAACCATCGAGATAACTCTGCCCGTGCCGGCGCCGTCCACCGCCAAGGATGAACTACGCATGAACGTTCCAGGCTGACGTGCCGAGCGTTCTGATCGTCGACGACGAGCCGAACATCAGGCGCATGGTCGGCGCGCTGCTCAGCGCCGAGGGCTACGACGTTCGCGAGGCCGCGGACGGCACGGCCGGACTGGCCGCGGCCACGCAGCAGCAGCCCGATGTGGTCCTTCTGGATCTGCTGATGCCGGGGGCGCTGGACGGGATGGCCACGCTGACGAAGCTGCGCGAGACGCTCCCGGACATACCGGTCGTGATGATGAGCGGCAAGGCCGGACTCGGCGACGCCGTGCGCGCCACGAAGATGGGCGCGTTCAACTTTCTCGAAAAGCCGCTCACGCCCGAGAGCGTGTTGCTCACGGCCGCGGCGGCCGCGGAGCTGCGGCGTACGAAGCTGGCCGCGCGCGCGCTGCGCGAGGAGCTCGGGATCGGCGGAAAAATGGTCGGAAGCAGCCCGCAGATGGAGACGGTGCGCGCCTTGATCGAACGCGTCGCGCCGACGGACTCCCGCGTGCTCATTACCGGCGAGTCGGGAACCGGCAAGGAGCTCGTCGCGGCAGCCATTCACGACGCCAGCAAGCGCCGCGACCGCGCGTTCATTCGCGTGAACTGCGCGGCAATACCGCGCGACCTCGTCGAGAGCGAGATGTTCGGACACGAGCGCGGCGCGTTCACCGGCGCAACGCAGACCAGGATCGGCCGGTTCGAGCTGGCTCACGGCGGCACGCTCTTCCTCGACGAGATCGGCGACCTCGGCCCGGAAGCGCAGGCGAAGCTGCTGCGGGCGATCGAAGCGAAGGAGATCCAGCGGGTCGGGGGAAATAAGCCGGTAAACGTGGACGTCAGGATCATCTCCGCAACCAACCACGACCTGGCGCGCGGCGTCGCGGACGGCCGCTTCCGCGAGGATCTGTTCTTCCGGCTAAACGTGATCCCGCTCACCTTGCCGCCATTGCGCGAGCGCGAGGGAGACGTAACGGAGCTCGTCCGGTATTTCACGGACCTGCACCATTCCCGGACGGGGCATCCGCGCATGACGTGGACCGCCGACGCCCTGGCGGCGGTGACGGAATATCCATGGCCGGGCAACGTCAGAGAGCTGGCCAACATCGTGGAGCGAATGGGAATCCTGTACCCCGGCGAGCAGCTCACGCGCGCGCATCTCACCGCCGTGCTCCCACATTTTTTCGACGGGCAGAACCCGGGCGTACTACCTCTGGGCGACGGACCCCTCAACGACCTGCTCGATGACTACGAGCGGCGGCTGATCGTGCGCGCGCTCGAAGCCGCCAAATGGAAGCCCGCCGAAGCCGCGCGCCAGCTGCGGACGGACCGGGCCAACCTGTACCGCCGTATGAAGCGGCTCGGAATCGACGACCCGCGTGTATAAGGGCCTCATGCGCTACTCGATAGTGTTCCGCGCGGTCGCGGCGATTCTGACGATCGGCCCGGTGACGGCGTCCGCTCAAACGCCCGACACCGTAGCCGTTGATTCCATCGCCGACGCGCCGGCTCCCGCGCGCCCGGCGGAGAACAGGGCGTTCATCACCATCACGTCCGGCGGTGGTTACAACCGCGTCGAAGGGCTGCCGGTGCTGTTCGGGCCCGTCCTGGAGACGAAGTTCCGCGCGGCGCGCCTCCGGGCTTCCGCGTTCGGGATCATCCGGAGCGCCGAGACGTTCCGCCTCGATAGCGACAACCTCGGCCACGATGTCACGGTGGCCGCGTTGTTCGACCCGGATCAGCGGACGTCGATCGTCGCGCGCGCGTACGACATCGTCGATGCGGTGGAGGATTGGCAGATCCCGCGCGACGAAGCAGGCCTGGCCGCGTTCTTCTTTCGCAGCGATTTCCGGGACCACTACTCAAGGCACGGCGCGTCGCTGGCGGGGACTTTCGCCGCGTCTCGACGGGCGACGCTGTCGGCGTCGTTCGCGCGGGAGCGGTGGCACTCCCGGGAAGTGCGCGACGTGTTGACGGTTTTTCGCAACGGCAAGGCGTGGCGCCCGAACCCCGCGATCGACGAGGGCCTCTTTCGGGTCTTTACCGCGGGCCTCTCGTACGACAACCGAAACGATCCGCGGAGGCCGTCCACCGGCTGGCTGGTGCGGACGGAATACGAGCTTGGCTCCGGAGATATCAGCTCGTTCGGCGCGACTTCCTTCGCGGCGCGCAGCGGGCTCGGGGATCCGGAAACGACATATGGAAGGCTGTTCGTGGACGCGCGCCGGTATTTGCGGCTGTCACCAACCACCCAGCTCAACGGGCGTGTGATACTCGGCGGATGGCTTCATGGCGGAGAGCTGCCGCTTCAGCGCCGGCTCTCGATGAGCGGCGTGGGGTCGATCCCGGGGATCGACTTTCGCGAGCCGTCGCTCGGCCCTGACGTAGGCCAATGCAGCACGCCGCAGGCGCCCGCCGGCGATCCCGCGCAGTGCGAGCGAGCACTGCTCGCGCAGCTCGAGTACAGGGTCGCGCTGAGGTCACGGCCGGGGACGATCATCGGCCGCACCATTCGCATTCGCAGCCGCGCATTCACGGTGAGCCCTTCGCTGGTGGTCTTTGCGGATGCCGGCCGCGGGTGGCTGCTGCCCCCGCGCGGCAACGACGTCCCGCCACCGAACACACCCGGATCTCCCGTGACGTCCCCCCGCGACCTGACGTATGGAACGTCGCGAATCCCGCCGTTTGGCACCTTCCGCAGCGATATCGGAATCGGGGTCGACCTCGGCTTGTTCGGCATCTACGCGGCCAAGGCGATCTCTGAATCGGGCGAGCCGGTCAACTTCTTTCTCCGCGCGCGTCGGCGGTTCTGACGCAAGTGAAAGTGTTGTCGCGGGTGGCGCTCGTTCTCGCGATTGCGGCCGTCGCGGGAGCCGCCGACGCGCAGGAGCCTGAGATTGAAGTGCTGCTGCCCGCGGCGGCCAAGCGCGCGCTGGAATCGCCCTTCACGAGAACCGAGGGGCTCCTGGGCTCACCACCCATGAACGATCTGATGCGCAGCGGCTTTCCGGCGCGCATCCGATACAAGATCGAGCGGTGGGCCACAGGCGGATGGGCGGACGATCTTCGCGCGACACGCGAGTGGAACGTCGTAGTGCGGTACGACCAGCTCGTGGGCGTGTTCAGAGTCATGCGGGTGTTCAGGGGCGCTGCAACCGAATTGGGCGAAGCGGCGACCATAGCCGGCGCGGACTCGATCGTCGCGCGCCTGACGCGCACCCCGATGCCGCCGCCGCGGCGCGGCGAGCGCTCCTATTACACGCTGACGATCGAGCTCGAGATGCTTTCGCTCGGCGATCTCGACGAGCTCGAGCACTGGCTGCGCGGCGAGTTCCGGCCGGCGGTGCGCGGCGAGCGAAACCCCGGCACCGCGCTCACGCGGGGAATCCGGACGCTGATAGTGAGGCTGCTTGGCGGAGAAAAACGTCGCTACGAAGCGAGGTCAGCGACGTTCACACCCTAAATGTTCTTGGATTGTGGATTTTGGTTCTTGGTCCAGAAACCAAAATCCAACAACCACAAACCTGGATCAGCTGAGCAGCGTTACCGGCTCGTGTTTCGGATGCCGGTGCTCGAGATCTTCCAGATGGTGCAGCGTCTCCTCGCCGTAGAACAGCCTGATGTAGCGCGCCTGCGTCGGAGTGAGGCGACGAACAGCCCAACTGAGGTGCACGAAGTGCGGCTCGACGGGGGCATGCAGCGGATGCATGCCGATCTCATGCGGGAGGTGGTTTGCCTTGCGGGTGTTGCAGGGGCTGCACGCCGTAACGACGTTGGTCCAGTCGTTCGACCCGCCGCGCGAGATGGGAACCAGATGGTCGCGCGTGAGCGACTCCCGCGGCTTCAGCTCCAGCTGCATTTTGCCGCAATACTGGCAGCGGTAGCGGTCGCGCGCGAACAGGAAGGTGTTGGTCACCTGGCGGCGGAACTTGCGCGGCACGTGAACGAACTTGCGCAGGCGGATGACGACTGGGCGCGGCAGGCTCAGCCGCTCGGAGCGCACGTGACGATCCGGATCGGCCTCGACGATTTCCGCCTTGCCGTCAATGACGAGCCGCAGCGCGCGCCTGAGCGGCACCATGGTCAACGGCTCGAACGACGCGTTAAGTGCCAGACAACCCAGCACCAACATCTCCTCCGGGAGTTCGTGGGGGTGAATATAAGCTACGCGTAACTCTTCGTAGTAGACGTTTGTACACCCTTGGAGGGCACCGATCCACCAAGTGGAACCGGCGTCCGCCAGCCGTGACGGTCAGGCAGCTTGCCCGTCGCGAGCCCCATGTACTGCTTCTGAATGGCGAGCGTGATCGGGCCGGGCTTCCCCGTTCCGATCGCGACACGGTCCACCGACCGGATGGGAGTTATCTCCGCCGCCGTTCCGGTGAAAAATATCTCGTCCGCTATGTAGAGCAGCTCCCGCGGCATGACCTGCTCGACCACCTCATGCCCGAGCTCGCGCGCGAGCGTTACGACGGAGTCGCGCGTGATGCCGTTGAGAATGCCCGCGCTGATGGGGCTCGTCATGATTTTGCCGTCGCGGACTACAAACAGGTTCTCGCCGCTTCCCTCGGATATGAACCCGAACGAATCCAGCATGATTCCTTCCACATACCCATCGGCCCGCGCTTCCATCTTGGAGAGCTGCGAGCCGAGGTAGTTGCCGCCGGCCTTCGCGAGCGTGGGAGTAGTGCCCGGCGCCGGCCTTCTCCAGCTCGACACGCAGACGTCGGCGCCGGTCTCGAGCGCGTCCTTGCCGAGGTATGTCCCCCACTGCCAGGGAATGACGAAAGTCTCGACGGGGACATCCACCGGCAGAACGCCCATCTGCATTCCCGTGCGGAGCGCGACGGGCCGCAGATAGCAGTGGGGCAGCCCGTTCTCCGCGACGGTCTCGACGCACGCGGCGATCAGGTCGTCGACGGAGTGGCGCATCGGCATCCGGTAGATCTTGCACGAATCCACGAAGCGCTCCATGTGGTCGCGCAGGCGGAAAATCGCGGGGCCGTCGGGAGTCTCGTAGCACCGGATGCCCTCGAAGACGCTCGATCCGTAATGAACCACGTGGCTGAGCACGTGGATCGTTGCGTCCTGCCACGCGACCATCTTGCCGTCGCGCCAGATCTTGTGGTCGGGTGCGGAAGTCATGGCGTCCGTCCTTCGGTCAGTGATTCGTGGCCGCATCGTGCCATTCGCGGAGCGCGCGTCCGGCGGTCATCACGCGCGCGGCTACGTCCGCATCCTCGCGCAGCAGCCTGCCGTCCCGGACCAGCGGAGTGCCAGCCACCGCGACGAAGCGCGCCGAGGCGCCGCCCAGCGAGAATATAGCCGCCGCGACCGGATCGCCGACAGGAAGCGCGGCGGCGTCGAGACCGAAGACGGCGAAATCGGCGTCCTTCCCCGCTTCCAGCGTCCCGACCCGGTCGTCGAGACGGAGCGCGCGGGCTCCTCCGATCGTCGCGAGCTCCAGCGCGGTGGTCGTCGGGACCGCGTCGTGTGACCGAAGCCTCGCGCGCTGCTGCAGCACCGCCACCCGGGCCTCCTCGAGAATGTGCATGCGGTTGTTGCTCGCCACGGAGTCCGAGCCCAGACCCACCGCTATCCCCGCGCCAAGCATCTCGCCGAGCGGCGCGATGCCGTGGCCGAGCTTGGCGTTGGAGACCGGGCAGTGCGCTACCGCGGATCCTTTTTTCGCGATCAGCTCGATGTCGCGCGCGTCCGCGTGCACGCAGTGAATGAGCAGAGTCTGCGGGCCGAGTGCTCCGACGGAATCCAGGAGCTCGATCGGAGAGCGCGCTCTCACGGGCGTCACGATTCCGCGCGCCGCCAGCCGGGTGGCCAGCACACCCTGGCCGCGACACACCAGGTCGCACTCGGCCTGGCTCTCCGCGATGTGCATCGCCATCGGAAGCGCCGAGTCGCGCGCGAGCGCGGCCACGTCCGCGTACAGCTCGTCCGAGACCGTGTAGGGTGCATGGGGCGACACACCAACCCGCACGAGCGACGCATCGCCCACCTGGGTCGAGCAAGCGGCGAGGCGGGCGCGAAGATCGTCCATGGCCGCGGCCCTGCTCGCCGGCGCGGGGCCAAAGACCTCCTGATACATGATTCCACGGACCCCCATCTCGATCATCGCGGGAAGTGCGACCCCGCTAGAGCATGTGTCCGCATACGTAGTGATCCCCGCAGCGAGCCCCTCCGCTATCCCGTAACGCGCCGAATCGAGCAGCATCGCGTCGGTGAGGATCTCATTCCGGCTCGCGCGCAGCTTGTCGATCCACTGAGGGAATTCGAGCTCCTCGAGCAATCCACGCATCGCGGTGAGCTCGAGATGCGTGTGCGTGTTCACCAGGCCCGGAAGCAATACCGCTTCGCCGAAATCGACGTCGTCACCCGGCGGTGCATTCGCCGCGGCGCCCGCGTACCGGATTTGTCTGCCCTCGACCGCGAGCACGCCGTTCTCGACGGGCGCGCTGCTGACGGGTATCAGCCAGCGCGCGCGGTACCTGATCACGGAATGGGCAGCGTGTCGCGATTTTGACCCGCGCGCGGAACCGGTGCCGAGCCCGACTGCACGCGGGTGCCGGGATCGGTTGGACGCACTGGCTGCGGCACCGGCACCGGATCGATTGGTTGCGTGCCGAGCGTGTCGACGTATGGTGTATAAATAGCCGGCATGCACTCGCGCGTCGGCTCCGTGCCCGAAATGAAAAACTCGGTAACGGTGGGGCCGCCACCACAATACGGAGAAACGAGCAGCCCCGAGCGAACGTCCACTTCTCTCACCACGATGCCCGGTGGCCGCGGCCAATCCGGCGGCGCCGGCTTGCGACGATACACCTCCTGCATGAACAGAGTCCACGCGGGCGCCGCCAGCGTTCCGCCCTGCGCGTTCGCCTTGATCTTGCGCGGACGGTCGTAGCCCATCCACACGCCGGCTACGAGGTCGGCGGTGTAGCCAACGAACCAGACATCGGTGCCGTCGTTGGTGGTCCCGGTCTTCCCGCCCGCGGGATGGCGGAAGCCGGAGCCCCAGATGCCTGCGCCGGTTCCGCGCCGCACGACGTCCTTCATCATGTCCACCATCAGCCATGCCTCTTCGGCCGTCATGACCTGCGCGTGCGTCGGCGTGGGCTGCCACAGTATCTCGCCGCGCGCGTTCTCCACCCGGATGATCGCGTGTGGCGTAGCGCGGATTCCCAGATTCGCGAAAGCCGAATACGCGGAGATTATCTCGAGCGGGTACACGTCGGCCGCGCCAATGTGGATCGAAGGGAACGGCGGAATCGGCGTGGTGAGTCCGAAGTTTCGCGCTTCGCCGATCACGCGCTCCTCGCCCAGCTCCATGCCGAGATTGATCGTGGCCAGGTTGCGGGACATGTACAGTCCGCGCCGCATCGGGATCATCCCCTCGAAGCGCCCGTCGAAGTTGCGGGGCGACCAGTTCTGCCCGCCCATGTTGGCCAGGTTGATCGCCGTGTCCGCCACTACGTGCGACGGCGGCCGGCCGTTCTTGATGGCCGTCGCATACACGAAGGGCTTGAACGTGGATCCTGGCTGCCGCATGGCCTGCACCGCGCGGTTGAACTTCGAGTCGTCGAAGTCGCGACCGCCGACCATCGCCCGCACCGCCCCACTCTGCGGCTCCAGCGCGAGAAAAGCGCCCTGTAGGTAAGGAGAAGTGCCCGGTGTCGTCTCGTCTCCGGAGATCTTGCGCGCTATGTAGCGCTCGTAGCTCTCCTTGCCGAACGCGCCGTACCGCCCGCTCTCTATCGCGCGCAGCTGCAGTTCCAGCGCGCGCTCGGCGGCCGATTGCATGTCGAGATCGAGCGTGGTGTAGACCTTCAGGCCCTGCTCGTACAGCTGCCGGCCGAACTGGTCGTCCAGCTGCTGTCGCACCCATTCCACGTAGTACGGCGCGATGTCGCCGGACTCGGTGCGCTCAGCGAGGCGGAGCGGGTATGCCTTGGCCAGGCTCGCGTCCGCGTCGCTGATCACTTCCTCCAGCCGCATCAGCTCGATGACCGTGTTTCTGCGCTGTACCGCGCGCTCCGGATACCGCCGCGGGTTGTAGCGCGAGGGCGCCTTCGGCAGGGCCGCCAGCATCGCGGCCTCCGCCAGGTTCAGGTCCCGGACGGATTTCCCGAAGTACCGCTGCGACGCGGTCTCCACTCCGTACGAGCCGCTCCCGAGGTCGATCTGGTTGAGATACAGCTCGAGGATCTTCTCCTTGCTGAAGCGGTCCTCGATTCCGCGGGCGACCTTCCCCTCCTTGATCTTCCGGACGAGCGTCTTCTCCCGGGAGATCGCTTCCGGGAAGATGTTGCGCGCGAGCTGCATGGTGATCGTCGAGAAACCCTGCTTCCAGCCGCCGCCGATCACGTTGTAAAACGCAGCGCCGAACACCCGCCGCCAGTCGATGCCGGCGTGCGCGTAGAAGCGCTTGTCTTCGGTTACTACGAAAGCGTCCTTCACCACCTGCGGGATCTCGTCGAGCTTCACCAGAGTGCGCCGCTCGAGACCGATCTCCGCGATGAAGCGCCCGTCCACGGCGTAAAGCTTGGAGGTCTGGTTTGGCGTGTATTCGTCCAGCTCCTCGATCGCCGGGCATTGGCCGCCGCGGCACACCAGCGCCCACGACGAATACAGCAACCCGATCGTGAATGCGGCGATCAGCGTGCCGCTGAGCGCGACTCCCCGTAGCAGCACCGGATGGTTTTTCCTGAACGCCGAAAAACGGCCGGGCGACCGTCCCCGCGACTGGCCGCGGGGGGCAGGTGGTGACATGATCGAAATGTACAAGTCGGGCTGACCACGTACCTTTGTGCCATGGCGAATCGCACGGACCTAATCGCGGAGCTCACGTGGCGGGGTTTGCTGTTCCAGCAGACCGAGGGCGCCGCCAGGGCTTTGGCCGCCGGCGGCGTGTCGGGGTACGCCGGGTTCGACCCCACCGCGGAGTCGCTGCACGTCGGCAGTCTCGTGCCGATCATGGGCCTTGTTCACCTCCAGCGCGCAGGGCACAAGCCCGTCGCGCTCGTAGGCGGAGGCACGGCGCTGATCGGCGATCCAAGCGGCAAGGCGAGCGAGCGCCCGCTGATCGACGAGGCCGCCGTGCGCGAGAACAGTACGGGGATCCGCTCCCAGCTCGAGCGCTTCCTCGATTTCGCGGGACCAGCCGCCGCGACGATGGCCGACAACTCGGAGTGGTTGCGTGAGCTCGACCTGCTCGAGTTCCTCCGGGACACTGGCAAGCATTTCACGGTCAACTACATGCTCGCGAAAGAGTCGGTGAAGTCGAGAATCGAGACCGGCATCTCGTTCACCGAATTTGGCTACATGCTGCTGCAGGCGTACGATTTTCTGGAGCTGCACCGGCGGAAGGGCGTGACGCTGCAGCTCGGGGGCAGCGACCAGTGGGGAAACATCACCGCGGGGATCGAGCTGATCAGGCGCGCGGACGGCGGCGAAGCGCATGGCATCACCCTTCCTTTGGTGAGCACCGCGGCCGGCACGAAGTTCGGAAAAACCGAAGCGGGGACGGTGTGGCTCGACGCCGGGCGCACCAGTCCGTACCAGTTCTATCAGTTCTGGATCAACACGGAAGACCGGGAAGTCGGCTCGTACCTCCGCAGGCTCACGCTCCTGCCACGGCCGGAGATCGAGCAGCTCGAAGCGGAAGTGAAAGCGTATCCCGAAAAGCGCGAGGCCCAGCGGGCTCTGGCGGCGGAGGTGACCACGCGCGTGCACGGCGCCGAGTCGGCGCGAATCGCTGAAGAGGTCTCGTCGGTTCTGTTCGGCAAGCGCGAGTCTACCGAGCTGTCGCTGCCGGTCATACAAGCGTTGTCGCGGGAGATTCCTTTCGCCGAGACCAGGCTCGGGCAGGGAGTATCGACCGCTGATCTGGTGGTTACGTCGGGGCTCGCTCCATCAAAGGGCGCGGCGCGGAGGCTGCTCGATCAGGGCGGAGTGTACGTCAACGGCGTCCGCGCGGCGGCGGATCTCGATTTGTCCGCGGTTGTGCCGCTGGCCGGAAAGCATCTGCTGCTGAGGAAGGGCGCGAGACAGTACGCGCTGTTGAAGCTGCGCTGACCGCCTAGCGGCGGGCCGCTTCGCGCCCTGCGACCCGCTCCAGCCCTTCCCCACTTAGACGGTAAGTCAGCCATCCACTGAGCGGCTCCGCTCCGATCGCGTCGTAAACGCGGATCGCGGACTCATTCCAGCGCAGCACCGCCCATTCCATCCGCCCGTACTCCCGCTCCACCGCGATGGCTGCCAGGTGCGACAGCAGCATCCGCCCGATTCCTTTCCCGCGTAGATGCTCGCGCACGTACAGGTCCTCGAGATGCATTCCGCGGCGACTCAGGTGCGTCGAGTAATTCTCGAAAAACAGAGCGAATCCCGCGGGCTCTTCGCCGATGAACGCGAGCACGACCTCGGCCGCGGGCTTCTCGCCGAAGAGATTTTCCCGAACCGATGCGTCGTCGGCAACGCAGGTGTGAGCGAGCTTCTCGTATTCGGCCAGTTCCTGGATGAGCTGGGCGATGAGCGAAACGTCGTCGAGCGTGGCCGGACGGAGGCTCGCGCCGTCGCTCACGGCGCGCGGACCAGCTTCGAGATGGTTCCGCCGTGCGAGATCATGTACAGCTCGCCGCTGCTGTCTTCGCCGAACGAGGTGATCGTGGCCCCGGTGCTGACGGGCCACACCCGCACCTCCGTCGCGGCGCCATTGACCAGACGGAAGCTCCGCAGCTCACCCTTGCAGTAATCCGAGAAGAAATACACCCCCGTGATTTGCGGGATGCCGGCTCCGCGGTACACGAACCCGCCTGTGACGGCGCAATTTCCATCGCTCGTGGCGTAATCGTGCACAGGAAGCGTGAGTCCGCTTTGATCGCACGGTAAAAGCCCTCTGCACTGAGCGCCCTCCATGATCCGCCAGCCGAAGTTCCGTCCACTCGGCGTCAGCGCGACCGCATCGATTTCCTCCCGACTGTTCTGGCCCACGTCACCGATGTAGATCGTGCTGCTGCCACGGTCGAACGAAAACCTCCACGGATTACGGAGGCCGTACGCCCATATCTCCCCGCGCGCACCTGACTGACTCACGAAGGGATTGGATGTCGGAATGGAGTACGCCGCCGAGCTCGCGGGATTCACGTCGAGCCGAAGAATCTTCCCGAGCAGCACGTTCCTGTTCTGCGCGTTGTTCGGCGGATCGTTCCCCGCGCCGCCGTCTCCCGTTCCGATGTACAGAAACCCATCCGGCCCGAACACAAGCTGCCCGCCGTTGTGATTGGTATTGGTCGGGTGCGGGATACCGATGATCGTCTGCGCGGAAGCCGGATCGGCGGTGTTAGACGACGCACTGGTGGCGGTGTAGCGCTCGACCAGGATGTCGCCGTTCTGGTCCGTGTAATAGACGTAGAAATGCCGGTTGGTCGCGTACTGCGGATGGAAGGCGACGCTGAGCAGCCCCTGCTCGCCGCCGTACATGACCTTCGCGGTGATGTCGAGAAAGGGTGTGGCGAGCAGCTGCCCGTTCTGCACGATGCGAATCCGCCCGCGCTGCTCCACGATGAACAGCCGTGCGTCGTTCGGCGGCGAGGCCAAATGCACGGGCGAGATGAGCCCGCTCGCGACCGGCTGGAGCGCCAGATCCACGTTCGGTGGCGTGATGACGGCGGGATCGCCGGGACTCCCGTTCCCCGAGCAACTGAGCGCGAGCAGCAGCACGGCCATCTTCATCGATCGGATCCTCATGGTAGTGTGCCGGGTTGCGGCGGAGAGCTCGCAGCCATCTCCGCCTCGTTCGGCACATCCGGTGTGCCCGGTGCATCCGTCGCCTTCGGCATCTTCGTGTCGGTGTACCGCGGATCCAGCGCGTCCCGCAGCGCGTCACCCAGGAGATTGAAGCCGAGCACGGACGCGCCGATCGCCACTCCCGGAAACACCGACGTCCAGGGCGCGTTTCGCAGCTGGTCCAGGTCGCGGCCGTCCGCAATCATCGATCCCCAGCTCGGGGTGGGTGGCTGGACGCCGAGCCCGAGGAATGACAACGCCGCTTCCGCCATGATCGCGCCGGCCACGCCGAGAGTCGCGGCGATCACCACGGGAGCGATCACGTTCGGCAGGACGTGCTTGACGATGATTGTCCGGTCACGCGCGCCAAGCGCGCGAATGGCCTGCACGTACTCGAGCTGGCGCACGACGAGAACCTGGCCGCGAACGAGTCTGGCCATCCCGGCCCACCCCACGACTCCGATGGTCGCGAATACCACGACCATTGACGGCTGCAGCGCGGCCACCATGGCGATGAGCAGCAGCAGCGTCGGGAAGGCAAGTGTCACGTCCGCGAGCCGCATCACCACTTCGTCGATCCATCCGCCGTAGTAGCCCGCGATCAGCCCGAGCAGCACACCCAGGAAGAGAGCTATCCCCTGCGAGATGACCCCGACGGCGATCGATACGCGCGCCCCGTACACGAGCCGCGCCCACACGTCGCGCCCCTGGATGTCGGTTCCCATCCAATGGTCACCCGACGGCCCCTCGAGCATTCCGGCGAGATCGATTCCAATGGGATCGTGCACCGCCAGCAGCGGCGCAAAAATCGCCGCGCCGATGATCAGCGCCACGATCACCAGTCCTATCTGCGCGCGGCGATCGTGCATGAGCCGCTTTCGCTGTTTCCGATCGAGCATCTCGTCAGCTCCCTTCGGCCGCGGGGTCACGCAGCTCGGGCGGCGTGCCCGGGGGCTGCCGGCGCCATCTGCGATGCTGCCAGAAATACTGGTCCGGTGCGCGCCGGACCCATTTCTCCAGCACCTGGGTGAACCGCAGCACGACGGAGTCCACGTCCCGCTCCCGGTCGCCCGTCTCCACTACGGGGATTTCCTCGAAGCCCACGAGATAACTCCCATCGGGCTTTCGCAACGCCGCGATGAAAATGACGGGCGATCCAAACCGCAGCGCGAACACACCTGCGCCGCGCGGCGTCTTCGCCGGCCGGCCGAAGAACGGGACGAACGTAGACGCGAGCCCGCGCACGCCCTGATCCGCGACGAAGCCTACTGCGCGCCCCTGTCGCAGGGCCCGCGGAGTCTGTCGAACTGCCTGCGCGTCGTAAACCACGTTCACTCCGAGCTGCTCCCGGGTCTGGTTCAGATATCTGTCGAACAGCGGGTTGCCCATCTTTCTGACGATCACGTCGAAGGGCACTCCGCGTGCCGCAAGGTACGCGGCCGCCAGCTCCCAGTTTCCCAGGTGTCCGGAGACGATGATAATCCCCTTTCCGGCGGACTTCGCCCGCTCGACGACGTCCCAGTTCTCGACCTCGCTCACCAGCCGCAAGACACCTGCCTGACCAAGGCCGGGCAGAAGCGCGGTCTCGATTGCCGACCGGCCGAGGTGCTCGTACGACCGTCTCGCCAAGTCCGCCACCTGTTCATCGGACAACTCGGGAAAAGCGGCGGCGATCTGTCGCTCCACGACGCGCCGGCGCACGCCGAGCGGCCGGAATCCCATTGCTCCGACCTTCGCCCCGATCCGCCCGGCGCGGTCCCAGGGCACAGCGCCGAGCACGCGCACCAGACCGCGAAGGGCTCCGTATTCCGCGCGATGCTGCAGGCTTTTCATTTGCGGGTAACGTCGCGCGCAAACTGCCGCGTGTCACGCGCCACTCGATCCCAGTTGTAGTGTCGCTCGACGGCTGTGCGTCCCGCACCGCCCATTCTGCGCCGCAGGCTCTCGTCGCGCAGCAGCACCCCGACGGCGCCGGCGACGGCCGCCACATCAGTCGGCGGCACCACGAAGCCGGTCTCGCCATCGCGAACGGCCGAGCGAATGCCGCCCGAATCGCCCGCCACGCTCGGAAGAGCGCACGCCGCCGCCTCGATGAACGAGATTCCGAATCCCTCGACGTCCACGTCGCGGTCCACCCGTGACGCCCCCAGATAAACAGTGGCCGTGGAGTACGCTTCGGGGAGCTCCGAGTCCGACAAGACGCCGGCAAAGATGACATGACTCGCCAGGCCCAAGTCGGCCGCGAGCTGCTGAAGGCGCGCCTGCTCCGGTCCTTCGCCGACGAGCACATACCGCAGCTCCGGTACCTCGTCCTTCAATGCGGCGAGCGCCCGGATCCCCACGTCCTGTCCCTTGTGCCGGACGAGCCGGGCAACCGTGAGGATCGCCGGCGCCGTTCCGATCTTCCACCTCGCGCGCAGCGAGCCCGTGTCCGCGCGGGGGTGGAACCACGCGGGGTCGGTGCCGAGATCGAACGCGCGGATCGGCGGCGGTCGCCTAACGCCGACGACGTCCATGACTTCCGCTGACAGCTCTCCTACCCAACGCGACGTCGCAACGATCCCCGCGGCCGCGGAGAAAATCCGCCGCGCGCCCAGCCGCCGCGCGAAGCTCGCGGCCTTTCGCTTCTCGCGAAGGAGGTCGCCTCCGTTCACATACACCAGATACGGAATCCGCGCGCGGCGCGCGGCCCACCACGCCGCGTAACCGGATGCCCGGATGTTGCCGGCGTGAATGACATCGAAGCCCCTCGCGAGGGATGCCAGGTCGCGGGCCCAGCGGATGCGATTGCCGACGCGATTGGCTTGTGAGAAGGCGAAGCGCTGCCGGTGGACCTGATACGACTCGCCCGAATCGAAGCGCCCGCCGTCGCTCGCGGCCACTGTTGAGACCTCGACGGCATCCGGCGCGAGATGCCGGCAGACTTCGACGTGCCGCCGCGCCATGCCCCCGAGGTCTGGGCCGTAGTCCTGCGTCACGAATAGGTGCCTCACGGAGAAGGCGACCGGCTCACTTCTGCGGCGAGCGTCCCCGCTTGCCCTCGCGCGCGAGCGTCGCCGCGCGATCGAATCCGTCCAGCATGGCACGCTCGCCGAAGTCGCGGCCGACGCGCGCGCGCGCGGCCTCTCCCATCGCCTCGACCCGGTCCGGGCTCGCGAGCAGCCCGGCAACCATACCCGCCGCCAGCGCGGCGTCGCCCCACGGAACCACCAGGCCTGTGATTCCATCGGCGACGTATCGTCGCGCGATCGCGTCTTCGGCGGTTACGACGGGAACGCCGAGCGCCATCATGTCGAGCATCGCGAACGCGGCTTCGTCTCCCTCGCAAGCGACCCAGCCGAGATCCGCCGCGGCGACGAGCGATGCCACGTCGTCGCGCTCGCCGAGCAGGCTGACCCGCGTCAGCAAGTCCACCGCGGCGATGTGCATCCGCACGTCCTCGTAGTCCGAGCCGGGCCCGACGACGAACAGGTGCACGTCGGGATGCCGCGGCGCCAGCAGTGCCAGCGTTCGAATCGCCATTGCGGCGCGGCCGCGGGCGTGCAGGTCGTATATGCAGAGGAAATGCGAACCTTTGTCGCTGTCGGCCGTAGCGGCCTCCGCCTGCGCGAGCTCCTCTCCCTGCAGGTCCACCGGATAGCGGGCGGGATCCACGCCGAGCTCGGCCATGACGGTCTTCGCACCCTTCGGCAGCGCAGCCGCCCGGACGTCGGCTTCGTGCGTGAACAGGTACACAGTCCGGCGAAGGCGCGCGGCGAACCGCGCGCCACCGCCCATGTACAGTCGCGTGCCCGCGGGCGTGCGCCGCACCACCGCGGCACGGCGCGCGAGCCAGCACGCGAACGCCGCGATGAGATGCTCGCGGTCGGTGTGCACGAACACCACATCGGGGTTCTTCGCGCGTAGAATCTTGCGAAGCCCCATTGCCGCGCTCAGCCATCCGCCGCTGGCGTCCAGCTCGGCAATCTCGAAGCCCGCGCCCGGGACGTGCTCTTTGACGTGCGCCTGCGGATCCACGACGAACGTCACGGGATCGCCCGCCTCGGCGAACGCGCGCGCAGCCACGGAGAAGGCTCGCGCCGAGCCCGACCAGTCCACTCCCGTGTACAGGAAGACGGCGCGCATCAGGCTTGTGCCCCCATGTGCGCGGGGACCGCGTCCGGATCCCGGAATTGCATCGAATACAGCCGGTTGTACACGCCTTTCTTCGCCATGAGCTCAGTGTGGGTTCCGCGCTCGACGACGACTCCGCGGTCGAGCACAAGGATGATATCCGCGTGCACGATTGTAGATAACCTGTGAGCGATCACGAATACGGTGCGGCCCTCCAGCAGCCGCTCGATCGCCTCCTGCACCAATCGCTCGGATTCCGTGTCCAGCGCGGAGGTCGCCTCGTCGAGGATCAGGATCGGCGGATCATGCAGGAGCGCGCGGGCGATTGCTATCCGCTGCCTCTGACCGCCCGAAAGGCGCGTCCCACGCTCGCCCAGCAATGTCTCGTAGCCCTGCGGAAGCTCGCTGATGAACTCGTGCGCGTTGGCCGCTTTGGCGGCCTCCTCGATCCGGTCCTGCTGGAATTTTCCGGGGGCGCCGTAGGCGATGTTGCTGCGGACGGTATCGTTGAACAGGACCGTGTCCTGGCCGACGATTCCCATGAGACTGCGAAGCGCGTCGAGGCGGATCTCGCGGGTATCGACGCCGTCGATCGTTATGCTGCCGCGGTCCGGCTGATAGAACCGCGGAATCAGGTCCACCATGGTGGTCTTTCCGGCACCGCTCGGCCCTACCAGCGCGACGACCGAACCCTTGGGCGCGGCGAACGTCACGTTCTGCACCACAGGCTCGCCGTCATATGCGAACGAAACGCCCTGGAACGCTACTTCGCGCTCGAAGCTCGCCGAGGCGATTTTGCCACGGTCGAGCTGCGTCTCCATGGGAGCGTCGAGCACGTCGAACAGCCGCTCGGCGGATGCCAGCGACGATTGCGCGAGCGTCGGGACCTGCGACAGCTGCTTGAGCGGGCTCAGCAAGCGAAGTACGAACATGAGAAAGGCGATCAGGTCGGCGCCGGACATTGTCCGGTGCAGGAGAACTTCCTGGGCGCCGATCCATAGCAGGAACAGCGCCATGATCGTTCCGATTGCCTCAGTAAGAGGCGGGGCCAGATACGCCAGCCGCGTGAGCTTGATGGTGCTGTTGGCGTAGCTTCCGCTCGCCTCGAGGAACCGCTGCTCCTCGTACCGCTCCGCCCCGAAGGATTTCACCAGTCGAATGCCGCCAACCGTTTCCTGCACGACGCTGGTCATCTCGCCATGGACCGCCCCGCGGCGGCGCGCCCCCTTCCGAAGCTTGCGCAGCATCGGCTGCATCGCGCCGATGATGACCGGCACTACGAACAGCGAGATCAACGTCAGCTTCCACGAGATTCCCACGAGGAACGCCAGGTAGCTGATCACCAGCGCGACACTCCGCAGCGAGTGCGTCATCAGATGGGTCAGCACCACGCGGGTCTCCGCGGTGTCGTTGATTATGCGCGAGAGAATCTGCCCGCTCTTCATCCGCGTGAAATAGCCGAGAGGCAGCTTCACCAGATGCAGGTAGACCGCGTTGCGGAGATCGCGGGTGACGTACTCCTGCAGCGTGGCACCGAGCGAGGAGCTGAGCCAGACGAGCAGGTTCTTGAGCAGCATCGTCGCGACGACGATGAGAATGACGCCTCGCAGCGATCCCATCTTGTCGGCCGGATCCAGCAACGCGCCGACCGTCGCCTTCAACAGATCGCTCACCCAGCCGGCCTTGAGCGAGAGCGGCGGTTGGTCGAACAGGATGTTGAGGAAGGGAATGAGCAGCGCGAGCGTGAAGGCGTCGAGCACTGCCGCGCCGATGTTGCATACCATCGTGGCGCCCATCCGCCACGCGTGCGGTCGCAGGTATGGCAGCAGGCGGCGGTACACTGGCTTCAGGGCTTGGGAGTGAGCAAAGCCAGCGGCAGGATGACTTCTTCGGGCGTGACTCCCCCGTGCAGGAATGAGCCGCGGTACCTGCTCTGGTACTCGCGCAGCTTCGTCGGGTAAACGAAGAAGCAGTCGCCAGTCGCGAGCAGCGTGTTCGCGCCGTTGCCTTTTTTCGGCAGCTTGATCGATTCCTCGCTCGGAAACATGAGCGCCTGCTCCTGGCGCTCCGCACGGAGATCCTCGCCGAACTTGTACCGCAGGTTCAGTGTGGCGTCGCGCTTGGCGAAAACGGTCGCCGGAGTATTGCAGTGGATCGAGCCGTGATCGGTCGTGAGCAGCACCGAGACTTTGCGGCGGGACGCCTCCTTGAGAAGACTGAAGAGCGCGGAGCGCTGGAACCACTGCCGCGTGATCTGCCGGAGCGCTATCTCGTCGCGCGCGACCTCGTACAGGATCTGCGACTCGCTGCGGCCGTGCGTCAGCAGGTCCACGAAGTTGAACACGAACGCGCTGATGCCGGTTTGCCCGATCGCCGTTCCCATGTGGCGCTCGAGCTCGTCCGAGTTGGAGGCCGTGGAGATCTTGCTGTACTTGACGCCGCCGCTGCCGCCGAGGTCGGCGAGATGCTTCTCCAGCAGCTGCCGCTCATGCGCATTGAGCGATTCGTCCTCCCGCTCGGGCGAGCCCCACCAATCCGGGAAGCGGCTGGCGATTTCCCCGGGAAAGAGCCCGCTGAACAGCGAGTTGCGCGAATACGGCGTCGCGGTCGGGAGTACGGCGTAGTAGTGCGTCGTCTCGACGTCGAAGTGCGGCGCGAGCAGCGGCTCCAGCACGCGCCACTGGTCGAGCCGGAGGCAGTCAACGACGATGAACACCGCGGCTTTTTCGCGCTCCAGGATCGGAACGAGAAACTCGGAAACAATGTCTACGGACAGTGGGGGCCGGTTGCCGCCGAGGTCGGCGAGCCACGCGGGATACGCTTCCTTCATGTATGCCGCGAACTCGCGGTGCATGTTCGGGTACAGGCCGCGGAGCGAGTCGTACAACCCCATCTCCCCGGACGTGGCGAGGTCGACATCCCAACGCATGAACTCGTCGAAGCGCTCGATCCATCCGCGCCAGTCGAGGTCGCGCTCGCGCTCGCTCTCCAGGTGGCGGAAACGGTCCACGAAGGAGCGGCTGATCGCCTGCTGCCGGATTTTGGGTCCGTCAAGAATCCGGGTGATTACGGAGAGGACCTGCCTGGGATTGATGGGCTTGATCAGGTAGTCGCGGATGTTGACGCCGATCGCCTCGCGGAGGGTCGCGTCCTCTTCGCTCTTCGTGACCATGACCACCGGGAGATTGGGCGCGATCTCGCGCACGTCCCGGTAGGCCTCCAGCCCGCGCTTGCCCGGCATCTGCTCGTCGAGCAGCAGGATGTCGAACGGCCGGCGGCGGAGCAGCTCCACAGCGTCGTCGGCGTTGCTGGCCCACTCGACCTCGTAGCCTTTGGAGCGCAGGAAAATGCGGTGCGATTCGAGCAACTCGCTCTCGTCATCGACCCAAAGCACCGTTTTGGCGGGATGCGACATTGTGGAGGCAATGTAAGGCCGGATTGCGCGCTCCGGTGGGGGCGAAACCGCCTCCAGGGCGGGCGCATACGGAATCCAAGAGGTGAGAAGCCAGATGCCAGATGGGAGATGCCAGAAGGAGCACCGCTTTATCTCACCTCTGGCCATCTGGCCTCTGGCTTCTCACTTCTTGGATTCCCTGTCCAACGCTACCATGCCATAAGCGCCAAGTGACCCTAGATTCCCGATATGGCCGTTCACGCTCCCCCCTACGCCCTCGCCCCGACCCCCTTCCCGCTCCCCGCTCTCGCGACGCTCGCCGGCAAGGCCGCCCTCGGAGGTGATCGTGAGGTCGCCATCGCCTGCTTCGTGATCGCGCGGCTGGCGGGCGGGCTCCTCCCACCGCACGCGCTCCCTACCGAGCTGCGGCAAAAGCGCGCGGGCGCGTGCCGGAGCTGGCTCGCATCGCAAGCACTGCCCACCGCCATCCGCAGCCAGCTGCTCGCGGCGGCGGAATCGACGGCTGCCGCCGAGCGCCCCGCAATCGCCGCTGCCATGCGCGGGCTGCGCACGCACGCAGCGAAGCATCTCGATGGAGCCTCCGGCCAGGAGCTGGAAGCTCTTGCCGCGAGATTAGGCGGCTGATCACCGCCTCATTCTTATATTGGTAGCGGCGGAAAACAGCGCGCATGCCAGGGCTTTTGCTAACAGCCAAGAGCCAATAGCCAACAGCGCCTCCGAGGGTTTATGGCTGGTCACAGCAAGTGGAAGCAGATCAAGCGGTACAAGGCGGTCACGGACAACAAGCGCGCCGCGCATTTCACCAAGCTGATCCGCGAGATCACGGTGGCCGCAAAGATGGGAGGCGGCGATCCGGCCGGTAATCCGCGCCTGCGTACCGCGATCGACACCGCGAAGGCCGCTTCGATGCCGAAGGACAACATCGAGCGCGCGATCAAGAAGGGCACCGGCGAGCTCGAAGGCGTGGAGTACACGGAAGTGACGTACGAGGGGTACGCGCCCGGCGGCGTGGCGCTCATGATCTCGGCGCTCACCGACAATCCCACCCGCACCGTCGCCGACGTTCGACTCAAGCTGTCGCGCGGCGGCGGAAACCTCGGCGCCACCAACTCCGTCGCGTGGATGTTCGACCGGAAGGGACAGATATACCTGGCCGCCGGGAGTCTCGACGAAGACAAGACGCTCGAAGCCGCGCTGGAAGCGGGCGCGTCGGACTTCGCGCGCGAGGGCGATCAGTTCGTCGTGAGCACAGAGCCTGCGGATCTGCACGCGGTCAAGTCGGCGCTCGAGTCGTCGAAGCTCCAGGTCGCGGAGGCGGAGATCGCCTGGATACCGAAGAACACCGTGAAAGTCGAAGGAGACGTCGCCGAGAGCGTCATCAAGCTCGTCGAAGAGCTCGAGGATCTCGACGACGTGCAGAAGGTGGACTCGAACTTCGACATCGACGTCGAGGAGATGGCAAAATCCTGACGCGCGTCAGGTGATAGTTCTGGGAGTGGACCCCGGGACGGCCGTGACCGGCTACGGCGTCGTACGCCGGGACGAAGGCGCGCCGGCCCTCCTCGAATGCGGCATCATCAGGACCCGCCCCAAGGACCCGCTTCCGGACCGGCTCTGCGCGATTCACGACGGCATCGCCGAGCTGATCCAGCGGCACTCGCCGGACGCGATGTCCATCGAAGATGTTTTCTACGCGCGGAACGTGCGCACGACGATCGTGCTCGGCCACGCGCGCGGAGTCATTCTCCTGTGTGGGGCGAAGGCCGGGTTGGAAATCTCGGAGTACACGCCTGCCGAGATCAAGAAGGCCGTCTGCGGCACCGGCAGCGCGACCAAGGAGCAGGTGCAGTTCATGGTCGGCAGCCTGCTCCGCCTTAAAGCGCCGCCCCGCCCTGCCGACGCCGCGGACGGAGTCGCCGCGGCGCTCGCCCATGCGCTGAGCGCCGTGACCGGACGGAAGCTCGCGGCGGCCGCCGTCATTCAACGCGAGACGGACACGTTGGGCGCTCTCGCCGCCGCACTGGCGCGATGATCTCACGCGTCGCGGGAAAGGTCGCTTCACGCTCCATCGATCGAGTGGAGATCATGACAGCTGGTGGAGTCGCGTACGAAGCGCAGATCCCGCTCAGCGTCGTCGAAATCTTGCCGAAAGTCGGAGAAGAGATCTCGCTCCCGACGCACGTCGTCGTGAAGGACGACGGATGGCAGCTGTTTGCCTTCAGCAGCGAGATGGAGCGGCGGTTGTTCCGGAAACTGCTCACGGCGAACGGCGTTGGCCCCGCGCTCGCGCTGGGCATGTTGTCGGCATTGTCCGCGCGCCGTCTGATCCGCGCGCTCCAGGAGAAGGACATCGCCACGCTTCAGGGCGTGCCCCGGGTAGGCCGCAAGACCGCCGAGCGAATGGTGCTCGACCTCGGCGACAAGCTGGACGACGTCATCGAAGGCGAGGAGCTCGCCGGCGAGCCGGCACGAACGGGCGGAGGCGAGGACGCCATCCGCGCGCTGATCTCGCTCGGCTATTCGCAGCACGACGCCGAGCGGGGCGTCCGCGCGGCGCTCGACGGCGGAGGGAAGAGCGTGCCGGAAGTCATCCGCGGCGCGCTCGCCGAGCTGGGAAAACGGTAGAATTCATCGGATGATGCACACCGCCGCCCGCACCGCTACGTTCGCCGAGTCCATGATCCGCGAGATGACCCGCGTCGCCAATCGAACGGGCGCCGTGAACCTCGCGCAGGGCTTTCCGGATTTCCCCATGCCGGAGCCGATGAAGGACGCGGCGTGCGCGGCGATTCACGGTGACATCAACCAGTACGCGATCACCTGGGGGTCGCCCGCGCTGCGGCTCGCGATCGCGGAGAAGTACCGCCGCTGGTACGGGATGGAAGTGGATCCCGAGACCGACGTCACTGTGTGCTGCGGCGGGACCGAGGCGATGGCCGCGGCGTTCCTCGCGCTCGTGGACCCGGGCGACGAAGTGGTCGTCATCGAGCCGTACTACGAGAACTACGGGCCGGACGCGATCCTCTCCGCCGCCAAACCGGTGTACGTCCCGCTCGAGCCGCCCGACTGGACGCTGGACGGCGACCGGCTGCGCAAAGCGTTCAACAAGAAGACGCGGGCGATCGTTGTCAACACGCCGCACAACCCCAGCGGACGCGTGTTCACCCGAGACGAGATGTCGCTGATCGCGGAGCTATGCATCGAGCACGACGCGATCGCGATCACCGACGAGATCTACGAGCACATCATCTACGCGGGAAACCATCACGTGCTCGCGACGTTCCCCGGGATGAAGGACCGGACTGTCACCATCTCCGGCCTGTCGAAGACGTTCAGCTGCACGGGCTGGAGACTCGGTTACGCGATCGCTCCCCAGCTCGCGTCCACCGCGATCAGAAAAGTCCACGACTTTCTGACTGTCGGCGCGCCCGCCCCGCTTCAGGCCGCCGGCGCGATTGGTATGGCGTTCGACACGGACTACTACAACCGGATGGCGCTCGAGTACCGGGCACGGCGCGATCTGATCATCCCCGCGCTGCACGAGGCGGGCTTCAAATGCTCGGCGCCCGAGGGCGCGTACTACGTGCTGGCCGATTTCTCGGATCTCAGCGACCTAGGCGACGTTCCGTTTGCGATGTGGCTCGCCGAAGAGATCGGCGTGGCGACTGTGCCCGGCTCGACGTTCTATCACGACGCGGATACGGCCAAGAATTACACCCGCTTCGCTTTCTGCAAGAAGCTCGAGACTCTGGAGCGCGCAGCCGAGCGGCTGTCGAAGCTGGCGGCGAAAGTCTAGTGAGCCGGACCGAGATCACGACGCCGGAGGCACTTACCGAGGAATCCGCGGTCGAGCTTTCGCTTCGGCCGCAGGCGCTGAACGAGTTCATCGGGCAGGACCGCGTGAAGGAGAGCCTGCGCATCTATATAGAAGCGGCTCTCGCCCGGCGCGAAGCGCTGGACCACACGCTTTTCTTCGGCCCGCCCGGGCTCGGCAAGACGACTCTCGCGGAGCTGATCGGACGCGAGCTGGGCGTGAACGTGCGGCAGACTTCCGGGCCCGCGCTGGAAAAGCCGGGCGATCTCGTAGGAACGCTGACCAACCTGCGCGAGCGCGACATCCTGTTCATCGACGAGATCCACAGGCTTCGGCCGATCATCGAGGAATTTCTGTATCCGGCGATGGAGGACTACCGCATTGACATCCGCCTGTCGGAGGGGCCGAAGGCGCAGACGATCACGATGCCGGTGGAGAAGTTCACGCTGATCGGCGCGACGACGCGGCTCGGACTGCTGACACCCCCACTGCGCGCGCGGTTTGGCATCGAGCAGCGACTGAACTATTACCCGACCGCGGATCTCGAGCAGATCGTGCGGCGCACGGCCGAAGTGCTTGGCGTGCACGTGGATCCCGAGGGGGCGCTCGAGATCGCGAGCCGGGCGCGCGGCACTCCGCGCGTCGCGAATCGGCTGCTCCGGCGCATCCGCGATTTCGCGCAGGTGCGCGCGGACGGCCGGATCACGAAGGCGGTTGCGCACGAGGCGCTGCAGCTGCTCGAAGTGGACCAGTTCGGTCTCGACGAGATGGACACACGTCTTCTGAAAGCGGTGATCGAGAAGTTCGACGGTGGGCCCGTAGGGATCGGGTCGATTGCCGCGGCCGTCGGAGAGGACGCCGATACGATCGAGGAAGTGTACGAGCCGTTTCTCGTGCAGAACGGCTTCCTGCACCGAACTCCGCGCGGCCGAGTCGCGACCGCGCAGGCGTACCGCCACTTCGGATTCACCCCGCCCGCGGGGACCGGCGGCGGGAGCCAGCCCAGTCTCTTCCAGCGCTGACCTCGGCATGCCGGCCGGCAGCCGGACAGCGGACTACGACTTCGATCTTCCGCCCGACCTCATAGCGCAAACGCCCGCCGCGCGGCGGGATGACAGCCGGCTCATGGTGCTCAACCGCAAAGCCGGCACGATCTCGCATCACAGGTTCTCGGACTTCCCCGGCTTCCTCACTGCGGGTGACGCGCTTGTCCTGAACAGCAGCAAAGTCATCCGCGCGCGGCTGCTCGGCACCCGCGACAGCGGCGCGTCCGCTGAGGTCATGCTCATCAAATCGCTCGGAGCCGGGCGGTACGAAGCCATGGTGCACCCCGGGGGCAAGCTGAAGCCCGGCCGGAGAATCTCGGTATCGCCGCAGCTCGAAGTCGAGATCCTGGAGACGACCGAACGGCGAACGCGCATCGTGCAGCTCCGGAGCGATCTTCCGTTCGACGAAGCGATCGAGCGGTTTGGTCACATCCCTCTGCCGCCATACATTCGCCGCGGGGACGTGGTCGACGACGCGTCCCGCTATCAAACGGTGTATGCGCGCGAGCCAGGCTCCGTCGCCGCGCCCACGGCGGGACTGCACTTCACGCCGGAAGTCCTGGATGCGATCAAGAAACGAGATGTAAACATCGCGGAGGTCGTGCTCCACGTCGGCGCCGGTACGTTCAAGCCGGTGGAGGTGGAAGATCCCGCGCAGCACGTGATGCACGAAGAATGGTTTTCGATCTCGAACGATGCGGCGGACGTCCTCAACGCTACGCGCAGGGCCGGTGGGGCGATCACCGCGGTTGGAACTACGGCTGTCCGCACGCTCGAATCGGCCGTATCCGGCGGGATGTTAGCCCCTGCATCGGGGGAGACGGCGATCTTCATTCGCCCTGGCTACGAGTTCAAGGCAGTCGACCGCCTGCTGACAAACTTCCACCTTCCCAGATCCACTCTGCTGATGCTGGTGGCGGCGTTCGCGGGGTACGAGTTCGCCATGGAGGCGTACCGAACGGCGATCAAGGAGAAGTACGGATTTTATTCTTATGGGGATGCGATGCTGATAGTGTAGGCTGAGTTGACTGGGTTGGAAAAACGGGACAACCAGACGACTGATAAACGGGCAACTCACTACGCGAGCCACCCGCGACAAAGCCCCCAGAACGAGCCTACCCGACAAACTGGAAACTCATCACGTAGAGGCCAACACCCTCGCCCGTAGCCCACACAACATCCGCCGAGTGTCAACAACTTCGCAGATCAACGTCTGCCCCTCCACCTCGTTCAGAACGCCATAGTCCGAGGCAAGCTTCAACTGATACTCGAGTTCCATCGTGGATTTGATGCTGATGTCCAGAAACCGCGCCAGCTCTTTCGGACTCGTCGCCCCGCAGCCTTCGACGATGTTGAACGGGATCGACTCGGCGCTGGTGGTCATCTGCGCTCTCAGAGACGCGAAGCCGGTCCGTGGGAAGCGGGATGCAGCCCTCCGCGCGGATAGTGCGAGCTCGTGGGCTTTGCGCCAGACACGGAGCTTGCGGTAGTCCTGCATGTCACAAGTGCTAAATGACGGCATACCTAGTCGTAACATCCAAGCGCTCAGTGCCAAAGCATTGTCTTGCTGTGGCTCGCGTAGTGAGTTGCCCGTTTATCCGTCGTTTGGTTTCCCGTTTGCCCACTCAGTAAACGTCCCCACGGGCAACGGAATAACGGGCAACTCACTACGCGAGCCATAACACCGAGATGCCGCGGAGCGAGCCCAGTAGATTCCCCTGATGTTCCGCTTTGATCTGACCGCAACCGCCGGTCAAGCACGGGCCGGCATTTTCCATACGCCCCACGGCCCCGTCGAAACCCCCGCATTCATGCCCGTCGGCACCCAGGCGACGGTAAAAGGGCTCGACCCCGACGAGCTGAAGAAAGCCGGCGTGACGATGCTGCTCGCCAACGCCTACCACCTTCACCTCCGCCCCGGCGACGACATTGTACGCGACGCAGGCGGGCTGCACGAGTTCATGCGCTGGGACGGACCGATCCTCACCGACTCCGGCGGATTCCAGGTGTTCTCGCTGGCCAAGCTGTGCACGGTGGACGAAGACGGCGTCGAGTTTCGCAGCCACATCGACGGATCCACGCGCCGTTTCACCCCCGAATCGGTCATGCAGATCGAGCGCAACCTCGGCGCCGACGTGATCATGCAGTTCGACCACGTGATCCCGGGACAATCCGGCAATGCGACGTCGCGCGACGCGAGCGAGCGCAGCCTGCGCTGGCTCGCGCGGTGCCGCGCCGAGCATGAACGACTCAGCGCGAGCGATCCCGCGCAACGACAGGCGCTCTTTCCGATCGTCCAGGGCGGAATACACGCCGAGCTCCGCCGCGAGGCCGCTCGCGCGATCGTCGAGATGGGCGACTGGGTCGGCTTCGGCATCGGCGGCCTGTCCGTGGGCGAGGAAAAGGCCGCGATGTACGAGATGCTCGACGTCGTCCACGAAGCGCTGCCACAGGACCGGCCGCGGTACCTCATGGGTGTCGGCTTCCCCGCCGACTTGATCGAGGCCGTCCGTCGCGGCGTGGACCTGTTTGACTGCGTCGCACCCACTCGGATGGGGCGCAACGGGACCGCCTTTGTCGAGGAAGGGCGGATCAACGTCCGAAACGCCGAGCTGCGCGCCGACGATCGGCCGCTGGACGAGTCCTGCTCCTGCCCGACGTGCTCGCGCTTCACCCGTGCCTACCTGCGCCACCTGTTCGTGTCGGACGAGATGCTCGGACCGCGGCTTCTCTCGCTGCACAATGTACATTTTCTGGTGCAGCTCATGCGCACCGCGCGTGAGACCATTCGCGACGGCACGTTCGACGCGTGGAGCCGCGACTGGCTCCAGCGGCACAACACCATGAAAGCCGCGACACCGACGCTCTCTCATTCAGAAACCGGAACCACCGACCAATGACCTCCTTCACGTTCGCCGCCATTGCCATCTTCGCGCCCGCCGGCGGCAATCCGCTGCTCGGGCCGCTGTTCATGTACGGCGCGATCTTCATCATCTTCTACTTCGTTCTCATTCGCCCCGGGCAGAAACAGCGCAAAGCGCACGAAGCCCTGATCAAGGGTCTCAAGAAGGGCGACGAAGTCGTCACGGCTGGCGGAGTCGTCGGCGAAGTCCTGCACATCAAGGAGACGATGAACGAGGGCACGCCGGCGCCCACCATGGAAGACCGCGTCACCATCCGGTCAGGCGAATCCAAGATGATCATCGAGCGCGGGCGAATCACGCGAGTCAACCGGCCCACCACCCCGAGCCCCTGACAGCAGTGAAGACCCTCGACATCCGCGTGCTCGGCGACCCGATCCTTCGCATGGAAACGG
>DATLBG010000003.1:0-5589 GCA_035527035.1 Gemmatimonadaceae bacterium
TGCCGCATTCCGCCGGAGAGCTGATGCGGATACTGCTTGGCGCGCTGGTCCGGCGCGGGGATCCCGGTCAGAGCGAGCATCTCCACCGCTTTCTTCCACGCCTCCCGGCGCGTGGCGCCGGAGTGGATTCGCGCGACCTCCGCGATCTGGTCGCCTACCGTGAACACGGGATTCAGCGCCGACATCGGCTCCTGAAAGATCATCGCGATGCGGTTGCCGCGGATCTTGCGCATTGATTCTTCCTCGAGCGCGACGAGATCCTGTCCGTCGAACTCGATCCTGCTTCCGGCTTCCACTCTGCCCGGCGGGCGGATCAGCCGCATGATGGAGAGCGCGGTCACCGACTTTCCGCAGCCGGACTCGCCCACGATCCCGACGGTCTCGCCCGCGTCGATGCTGAACGACACGCCGTCCACGGAGCGCGCGACCTGTCCGGGCCCCGGATAGAAGTAGGTGCGCAGGTCCCGGACGCTGAGGAGCGGGCTACTCATGCGCGTATCCCTCGAAGCGCCCGAACGCCTGCCTCAAGCCGCCGCCGAGCGTGTTGACCGCAACGACCGTCGCGACGATCGCGAGTCCCGGGAATAAGGAGATCCACCAGCCTGACGTCATCAGCTCGGAGCCGTCGCGAATCATGTTCCCCCAACTGGCCACGGGCGGCTGTACGCCGAATCCCAGGTACGAGAGCCCTGCCTCGAGGACAATGACGTTTCCGAGGCCGATCGTTGCGAATACGATAATCGGCGGGAGCACATTGGGCAGGACATGCCGGAACGCGATGCGAAAGTCGTGCGCGCCCAGCGCCCTGGCCGAGGCTACGTAGTCCGCCTGCCGGGCGGCCAGAACCTCGGCGCGCACCAGGCGGCTCAACTGGAACCATCCCGTGAGCCCGAGCAGGAGGATGAGTCCAGTGGTGGACATGCGCCCCCACAGCGCGACGAGCGCAAGCACCAGCAGCACTCGCGGGATGGACATGAGCGCGTCCACCACCCGCATCATGATCTCGTCCACGACACCACCGACGTATCCCGCCGCCAACCCGTACGCGGTTCCGATGGTGACGGCGATCGTCGTGGCCAGGATGCCGACCAGCAGCGATATGCGCGCGCCGAAAAGCAGCCTGCTCAGCACGTCGCGGCTGAACTGGTCGGTGCCCATCGGGTGCTCGACCGACGGCCCCAGCGTGCCGCCCGCGACGATGTCGGGCTGCGCGACGGGATCGAATGGCGCGAGAAGCGGCGCCGCGACGGCTGCGGCAACAATGAGCGCGAACACCGCCGCGGCCAGCGTCCAGCCGCGCTTCCACCGATGCGCGAAGCCGCCTGCGGGACGCTCAGGCATCGCGCAGCTTGGGGTCGGCGGCGAGGTACAGCAGGTCCGCAAGGAGGCTGCCGACCGCGACTACGATGGTGCCGACGATCACCACCGCGAGCACGAGCGGGTAATCGCGCGATGCGACGGCATCCACGGCGACGAGGCCCATGCCGGGCCAGGAGAATACTTTCTCGACGAAAACCACTCCGCTTACTAGGGCCGGAAGGCTCGTGCCGAGAAGGGTGATGGACGGCATCAGCGCATTTCTCAGCGCGTGCCGGGCGACTACGTCGCGCTCATCCACGCCCTTCGCGCGAGCGGACCTTATGTAGTCGCGCGGCAGCACTTCGAGCAGGGCCGCGCGCTGATATCGCGCCACCGACGCTGCGGCGGCCAGCACCAGCGTCAGCAAGGGAAGCGCGAGATGGTGCAGACGATCCAGCAGCCGGCCGGTGGCGTCGAGGTGCCGATACTCGACGGCGTCCGTAATTCCTCCGACGGGAAAGATCGGAAGCCAGTAGCTGAACAGGAGCAGCAGCAGCAATCCAAGCCAGAAATCGGGGATGGACAACAGCACGAGCGACGTCCCGCTCGCGACGCGGTCGAACAGCGTTCCCCGCCGGCGCGCCTGCGCCAACGCCAGCCCGACACCTGCCGCAAACGCGAGCGTTATCGCGAGGCCGACAAGCAACAGCGTACGCGGGATGGAGCTCGCGATCACGGCGCTCACCGGCTGCTGCCGCGAGAACGACCAGCCCAGATCGCCGCGTGCGAGTCTGCCGAGGTAGCGCCCGTACTGAATGGGAAGCGGCTGATCCAGGCCGTACGCGGCGCGCCACCGCGCGCGCACTTCCTCGGTGACGTTCGGATTGTCCAGCGACCCGGCGAACGGGTCGCCGGGCGCGGCGTGAATCAGGCCGAAGACGAGCGTTGCTACGGCGGCGACTACTACGAGCGTGTTGGCAGCGCGACGCAGTAGGAAGCCGATCACGTTACTGCGTCGGTGTCAGTCCGACGTCGTCGCGCGACAGTCGTGCCGCGGGGTCGATTGTCCATTCCGCGATGTTCGCCCACCAGGAGTCGCGGCGCAGCCTGACGGGCCGGATGCGGCTGTGCAGCGCCAGCATCGACCGCGCCTCGTACAGCCACACCGCGGGGGCGTCACGAATGATCACCTCGTATGCGCGCCGCATGTGACCGTGCGCCCGCGCCGGGTCCATCGCGGCCAGCGCGCTGTCCACGTGCAGGTCGAACTCCGGACTCTCATAGGAAGAGAAGTTGGTCCCACCCGGCGCGCGCGACCCCGCCGTCCCCCACGTCTGTCTGATCCCCGGCGCGGGATCGAGCCGCCACCCGCCGAGGGCCGCATCGAAGGACCGATCCTTCATCCGCGTCATGAACGCGGCGTTGTCCACCGATTCGATCTCGACGGCGATGCCGAGCCGCCGCAGCTGCTCCTGGATAAGAACCGCCATGCGGCCGCGGTTGCGGCTCGACGTGGGAACCACGAGGGAGAACGCGAGCGTCTTTCCCGCGCGCGCGCGCGCTCCGCCGGCTCCGCGAGTCCATCCGAGCGAATCCAGCAGGCGGTTGGCGCCCACGGTGTCGAACTGGATTTTCGGCAGCGATTCATCGGCGCCGACATAGCCGCGCACCGTCGGGCCGAGCGAGACCTGCGCGAGCGTGTCAAAGACGTTGCGCACCATGCCTGCGCGGTCGAGCGCCATCGAGATCGCGACGCGGGCCTGCCTGTCGCCGAAAATCGGGTGTGGCAGCGTCGTGCGCGCCGGGTCGCGAAGGTTGAACTGGAGGAAGCCGTACTCCAGGCCGCGGTAGGTCACGAGCTGGAGCGCGGCGTTCTTCTGAATGTCGGCGATCAACTCCGGCCGGATCTGGTCGAATGCATCCGCTTCGCCGGCGAGCAGCTTGGTGGCAGCCGTCGTGAAATCAGGGGACACGGTCCAGATCACCCGGTCCAGCATCGGGCGCCCGGCGTAGTTGGCGGTGTCGGCGACGACTTCGAGCGAAACCGCCGGCTCCCAGCGGGCGAAGCGGAACTTGCCGCTGCCTACCGGCGACCGCGCGAACGGCGTGCCGCGCAGCTGGCCGCGTGGCGCGCTTCCGAGCAGATGCTCGGGAACTATGAGGAGGTTGTAAACGGCGTCGAAGAACTGACGAGGCGAACGACTACGAAACCAGAACACCGCCGTCAACGAATCGGGCGCGGTCACGGAATCGATGTTCGCGAGAAGCGCCGCGAGCGGGGCCGCGACTTCCGGATCCTGGAAGAGCTGATGGGTGAATCGCACGTCCCGAGCGGTTACCGGCTTCCCGTCGTGCCATCTGGCTCGCGGATTCAGCGAAAAGGTTATTCGCAGCGAGTCGGGACTCCACGTCCACCGCTCCGCGAGCCGCGGACGAAATCCGTGATCGCCGGTAGTGTTGAGCGAGTCGCCGATGTCGGCGAGGCGATCGAATAGAAGATCGGTGACCTGGCGGCCCTGAACGGACGACACCAGCGGCGGGATCAGCGCGTCCACGTCCGCAGCCACCGCGACTACGATCGTGCCGCCGGTCACAGCCGTCGATTCCGCATCACGGTCGCATGCCGCTGCCGACAGGGCGCAGCAGAGAGCGGCCAGCCTCCATTTCCTCATTGATTGCATTCGCGGAAGATTGCGCGTCACCGCCGCCATGTCCATTCCGGATCGGCGAATGTGCGCAGATGGCGCGCTGTTGCACTCGACAGCTCGCCGTCTTCCAGTGACACCGGTTCGATTCCCGCTTGGCCGAGCGCTGCGCCGAGTGTTTCCAGCAGCTCCACGGGGCGGGGGGCGCGGCCGAGCGCGTCCTCCAGCGTCGCAGGCGGCTCAGTCTCCGGCCCGCCGGCGAGCCGCGCGATCGCCGACTGGTCGTCGGAGATCAGCACCGACCCGTGCTGCAGCAGCGCGCCGGCCTCGCGGTACTGCGCGCTCCCGACGAGCTTGCGCGACGCGACAGTGATCTCGCCGGGACTCGCGCTGGCGAAGCACGGGTTCGCATCAGGGGCCGCCGCGCGCTCGCTGCGAGGCGCGATCTCCGCCTCGACGCCCAGGATCCGCAGTGCCCGCAGGAGCAACGCGTTGATCCAGGCGTACTCGGCGGCAACCGACTCGCTGCCCTCGACGGGCGCAGTGACGCTGTACGTGATCTCATGGTGGTGCAGGATCGCGCGGCCGCCGGTCGGACGCCGCACGACTGCGAGCCCCGATGACGCCAGCCTCGCGCGATCGTACCCTTCGGTCTTCTGGTTCCGGCCGAAGGAGAGCGTAGGCTCACTCCACGAATAAATCCGCAGGACGGCCTCCCCGGTGGCCCGCGCCCGGTCCATCAGCCCCGCGTCGCAGGCCATGTTCTCGGCGCCGTTGAGCGGCGGCGAGAGGAGCGTTCGCCAGGTCGAAGCGCGAATGGGCGCAGACTCGGCGCGTTGCGGACTGTTCAGAGTTTGGGGCATGAGGACTGAATGGTACGCGGGGCCGGCACAGGCGCGCGAGGTCACCGTGTTTCCACCGCTGATTCGCAGGATCCGCTGAGCCGCATGCGGACGTTTCAGCTCGCCGGGGAGCTCATCCCCGATTGTTACCGTGACGCCGGCTTGGTGCGGGGAAACCCGGTTACCGCCGCCATCGCCGGGCAGCTCTACGCGGCCGTCTGTTCAATCGAGGCCAACATTTCCGAGGCATATTCTCGAAGTTCCGGGAAAGAGCGCGCCATGCAGTTCGAGTACGCCTTGGGCTCGGTCCGCGAAAGCATGAGCTGGTACAAATCCGCGAGATGCGGCGCATGCTCCTCGCCATCATCCCCCGAGAACGCGGTCGACGGATGAAATGACCGTGCGCCCTCTCCTCAGTCCTCGCTTAATCGTCGATCCTCGGTTGTAGTTGGTCCTGAGGCCGCAGTCCTGCGGTTAGTCCTCACTCCCCGGTCCTCGCAGTTAGTCCTCAGGCGGCAATCCGAATAGCTTTATGCTGCAGCGCAAACGCCCTCGCTCAGCCAAAGCCAGCTATGCCCACCCAGACTCAATCCCGCGTCCTCCCCGGCACCGACAACTTCGTTCGCCGCCACGTCGGCCCCGGCCAGCAGGATGTCGCGAAGATGCTGGACGTCCTCGGCTACGACTTGCTCGACGATCTAATAGATGCGGTCATTCCGCGGGACATCCGGGCCAAGGAACCGCTGGCGATCGGCGCGGGGAAGAGCGAATACGAGGCGCTGTCGGGAATGCGCGCGCTCGCG
>DATLBG010000004.1:0-11540 GCA_035527035.1 Gemmatimonadaceae bacterium
CGCGGCGGACCCGTCCTGGCGATCTGCAACGGCTTCCAGATCGCGTGCGAGGCCGGACTCCTTCCCGGCGCGCTCGTGCGGAATGCGAGCATGCGCTTCGTGTCGGACGCTGTGCACGTGCGCGTCGAGAGCACCGATACCATGTTCACGTCGGAGTACGAAGCTGGTTCCGTCCAGTGCGTGCATGTCGCTCACGGCGAGGGCCGCTACGTCGCGGACGCGGCGGCGATCGCGCGTCTCGAGGACCGCGGAGGCATCGTATTCCGCTACTGCGACTCGAGCGGCGCGGTGACCGCCAGCGCAAACCCCAACGGCTCGATGCGCGGCATCGCTGGAATCGTCAGCGACGAGGGCAACGTGCTGGGCATGATGCCCCATCCCGAGCGCTCGATGGATCCCATTCTCGGCCCTCCGGACGGCCGCGCACTGTTCGAGTCGCTGCTCGCGAGGGTGGCCGTGTGACCGCGGTTGCCCCGCGGCCCGGCGACCCGCGCATCACACCCGCGCTCGTCGCGGAGCACGGCCTGACCGGGGACGAGTTCCAGCGGTTGGTAAACATGCTCGACCGCGAGCCGACCTTTACCGAGCTGGGCATCATCAGCGCCCTCTGGAGCGAGCACTGCTCGTACAAGCACTCGCGCCCGCTGCTCAAGACTCTTCCGACGACGGGGCCGCAGGTGCTGCTGGGGCCCGGCGAGAACGCGGGAGTAGTCTCCGTCGGCGACGGGCTTGCCGTGGCGTTCAAGATCGAGTCGCACAACCATCCCTCCGCGGTGGAGCCGTATCAGGGCGCGGCTACGGGAGTCGGCGGCATTCTGCGGGACGTGTTCACCATGGGCGCGCGTCCGATAGCGATGCTCAACTCGCTGCGGTTCGGCTCGCTCGACAGCGCGCGCGTGCGGTACCTCTTCGCGGGCGTCGTCAAAGGGATAGGCGACTACGGGAACTGCGTCGGCATCCCGACTGTGGCCGGCGAGATCGTATTCGACGACGCGTACGAGACGAACCCGCTGGTCAACGCCATGTGCGTCGGCGTCATGCACGAATCCGAGCTCATCACGGCCAAGGCCCAGGGGATCGGGAATCCCATCATCGCGGTCGGCGCGCGGACCGGGCGCGACGGAATCCATGGTGCGTCCTTCGCATCGGAGGATCTCTCCGAAGCCAGCGACGCGAAGCGGCCGCGCGTGCAGGTCGGCGATCCATTCACCGAGAAGCTTCTACTCGAGGCGAGTCTCGAATTGATTCGCAGCGGCCACATCGTCGCTATCCAGGACATGGGCGCCGCCGGCCTGACGTCGTCGTCGGCGGAGATGGCCGAGCGGGGCGAGGTCGGCGTGACCATCGACGTGACGAAGGTTCCCGTGCGCGAGCAAGGAATGACTCCATACGAGATTCTGCTGAGCGAGTCGCAGGAGCGCATGCTTGTGGTGGCGAAGCGCGGCCACGAAGACGCGGTGAGCGCGATCCTTACGCGCTGGGACCTGACCACGGCGGTGATAGGGGAAGTGATAGAGGAGCCCGTGTACCGCGTGACGGAAGGTGCCACGGTCGTGGCGGAGTTCCCGGGGTCGCGGCTCGTCACCGACTGTCCTCGTTACTGTCCGGAGGCACGCGAGAGCGACGAGATAGTCCGGTTGCGCGCGATGGACGTTGCGGGCATTTCCGAGCTGCCAGAGGAAAAGGATACAGTCTGGACGCTCGAGCGGCTGCTCTCTTCCCCGACGATCGCGAGCAAGGCGTGGGCGTACCGGCAGTACGACTCGACGGTGCGCACCAACACGGTGATCGGGCCGGGCGGTGACGCGGCGGTCCTGCGGCTGCGCGGGTCCAACCGCGCCATCGCCGTCAAAACCGACTGCAACGGCCGGTACGTGTACCTGTCGCCGAGGAACGGCACCCGCGCGGCCGTGTGCGAGGCTGCGCGCAACGTCGCGTGCACCGGCGCTCGCCCCGTCGCCATCACCAATTGCCTCAACTTCGGCAACCCGAAGCGGGCGGAGAATTACTTCCAGCTTCGCGAGGCCATCGCCGGGATGGGCGAAGCGTGCCGCGCGCTCGACACGCCGGTGACGGGCGGCAACGTGTCGCTGTACAACGAGAGCCCGTCCGGCGCGGTGTATCCGACGCCGGTGATCGGGATGCTCGGCGTCATCGATGACCTCGAGCACGTTACGAGGGCGACGTGGTCGGTCGACGACGACCTCATCGTTCTGCTCGGCGAGATCCTCGGAGAGCCGGCAACCGGACTCGGCGGCAGCGAGTATCTCGCCAGAGTCCACGGTATCGTCGGCGGCGCGCCGCCGGCGTGCGATCCCGAGCTCGAGCGCGACACAATAGCGTGTCTGCTCGAATGCATCCGCGAGGGACATGTCCGGTCGGCGCACGATTGCAGCGACGGCGGGCTCGGCGTGGCGCTGGCGGAGTGCGCCATTGCGAACCGCCCGGCGTTGGTCGGCGCGGAGATCGACATGGCGGCGTGGCATGATGTGCCATTGCGCGAGCTGCTCTACAACGAAGCACAGGCGCGGATCATCATCACTGTGCCCGAGGCGTCGCTCGGTGCGATCGCCGCGATCGCGGTGAAGCACATGGTGGCGCCGATGGTGATTGGGAGGGTCCGCACCCGGTCTCGGAATCTCGAGATCAAGCACGGCCCGAACGGCACGATCGTAGCGCCGCTCGAGAAACTCGCCGCGGCGTACCACGACGCCATCCCCGCGATCATGGACGCAAGTGTGGAGAGCGCCGCCGTGCTCGAGCAGGCCGCCGTCACCACGGTCTAGACGACAATGTGCGGCGTTTTCGGCGTTCGCGGACACGCTGACGCGGCGGCCCTCACCCACCTCGGTCTGTACTCGCTGCAACACCGCGGGCAGGAATCCGCCGGCATCGTCGCCGTAGGAGAAGACGGCACCGCGCGGACACTGCGCGCCATGGGACTGGTCTCGGACAAGTTCAGCCCGGACAGCATCGCATCGCTCTCCGGCTCGACGGCGATCGGCCACACGCGCTATAGCACCACTGGCTCCTCCACGATCGAAAACGCGCAGCCAGTGCTCGCTCGCTTCCGCGACGGCCACCTCGCGCTCGCCCACAACGGAAACCTCACCAACTCCAGCGAGCTGCGATTCGAGCTCGAGAACCAGGGAGCCATTTTCGCGTCCACCATGGACTCCGAAGTCATCGTGCACCGGATGGCGCGCTCGCGATCCATGACACCCGAGGCGAAGCTCGCGGACGCTCTGGCGGGAGTGGAGGGCGCATACTCCGCGGTAGTCCTCGCCGGCGACACGCTGCTCGCCGCGCGCGACCCGCGGGGATGGCGGCCGCTGGTGATGGGCCGGCTGAACGGCGCGGTGATCTTCGCGTCGGAGACCTGCGCCTTGGATATCGTCGGCGCTACGTTCGAGCGGGAGATAGAGCCGGGGGAGATCGTCGCGGCCGATGCGGCGGGGGTGCGCTCGTCGCGTCCCCTTCCCCCCGCGGAATCCCGAAAGTGCGTCTTCGAGTACGTGTATTTCGCCCGGCCCGACAGCCGGATCTTCGGCGGCTCGGTGGACAGGGCGCGCCGCGAGCTTGGCCGACAGCTTGCCAGAGAAGCTCCCGTGCCGAATGCCGACCTCGTTTTCAGCGTTCCCGACTCGTCCAACTCCGCCGCCCTGGGCTACGCGGAGGAGTCCGGGCTGCGTCTGGAGCTCGCCCTGATCCGCAATCACTACGTCGGCCGCACCTTCCTCCAACCCACGCAGGCCGGTCGCGACGCGAAGGTCAAGGTGAAGTACAACGCGGTGCGCGAAGTGCTCGAGGGCAAGAGCGTCGTCATGGTGGATGACTCCATCGTCCGCGGCACCACCACTCGCGGACTCGTGTCAATGGTGCGGGGCGCCGGCGCGCGCGAGGTGCATCTGCGCGTGAGCTCGCCGCCGATCACCGGACCGTGCTATTACGGGATCGACACTCCGACTCGCGAAGAGTTGATCGCGGCAAACTTTACAGTGCCGGAAATAGCTGCGAAGCTGGGAGTGGATTCGCTCGCGTACCTGTCGCTCGAGGGGATGCTGGGGGCGGTACCAAAGGGACCCGATGGGTTCTGCCATGCGTGTTTCTCGGGAGACTATCCCACTCCGCCGCCGAGTGACCCCGTCAAGCTCAGGCTAGGGAGATGAGGGACCTGCGCTGCTGGCAGCGGTAGTGAGCCAATCAGTCTTCTTCTTCGGCGATGGCAAAGCCGAGGGCACCAGGGACATGAAAGCCGTCCTCGGTGGCAAGGGCGCCAACCTCGCCGAGATGACCAACCTCGGCGCGCCGGTTCCACCTGGCTTCACCATCGCTTGCGCCGAGTGCATCGCGTACCTGAAGGACGGGAAGTACAGCGACAGGCTGCGCGCGCAGGTCGAGGGCAATCTCGCGCGTCTCGAGAAAAGCACCGGCAAGAAGCTCGGCGATCCGAAGAACCCCCTGCTCGTCAGTGTGCGCTCGGGCGCGCCGTTCTCGATGCCCGGGATGATGGAGACGATTCTCAACCTCGGGCTCAACGACCGAACCGTCGTTGGTCTCGAGCGCGCCACCGGCAACTCACGCTTCGCCTACGACTCTTATCGGCGCTTCATCCAGATGTACTCGGACGTCGTCCTCGAAGTGTCGAGCCAGAAGTTCGAGCAGGTGCTGTCGTCGAAGAAGCTGACCGAGGGCGTCGAAGAGGACACGGATCTGGGCGAGGACGCGCTGCGCAATCTCGTGGAAGAGTACAAGCAGCTCGTCAAGCACGTGACCGGCGCGCCCTTCCCCACCGACCCGGTGGTGCAGCTATGGGGCGCGATCGAAGCGGTGTGGCGCTCGTGGACGCTCAAGAAAGCACGCGATTACCGCAGGGTTAACAGAATCTCCGAGGACCTCGGCACTGCCGTCAACGTCGTGTCCATGGTCTTCGGCAACCTCGGCGACGATTCGGGCACCGGCGTGGCGTTTACGCGCGATCCGTCCACAGGCGAGAAGAAGTTCTACGGCGAGTTTCTGGTTAATGCCCAGGGAGAAGACGTAGTTGCCGGCATTCGCACGCCGCTTGCGATCGAGCAGATGGCCGAGCGGTTGCCGGGCGCCTACAAGGATCTCCTCGAGGTGCAGGACCGTCTCGAGCGGCACTACAAGGACATGCAGGACCTCGAGTTCACGGTCGAGCGCGGCAAGCTGTATCTGCTGCAGACGCGTGGCGGAAAGCGCACCGCCGCGGCGGCAGTCAGGATCGCGAGCGAGATGGTCGCCGAAGGATTGATCGACAAGACGGAAGCGGTCGCGCGAGTTCCGGCGGCCGAGCTCGACCAGCTGCTGCATCCGATCATCGATCCGTCCGTGCGCGCGAAGCCATTGTGCGTCGGTCTCCCTGCCAGTCCCGGCGCGGCATCCGGTATCGCGGTATTCGACCCCGACAGCGCCGAGACACGGCACGCCGCGGGCGAAGCGGTGATTCTGGTGCGCGAAGAAACGACCCCGGAGGATTTCCACGGGATCGTCGCGGCGCGCGCGGTGCTCACGTCGCGCGGCGGGATGACCAGCCATGCGGCCGTCGTCGCGCGCGGAATGGGCAAATGCGCGATCGTGGGCTGCAAGGAAGTCGAAGTGGACCTGGACCACCGGCGGTTCTCCGTCAACGGGACGCAGGTCGCCGAGGGCGACTGGCTTACGCTTGACGGAGGCACGGGGCGAGTGTTCGTCGGCAATCTCCCGACGGTGCCCAGCGAGATCGTGCGCGTCACCAACGGCACGTTGCGGCCGGCCGACGCTCCGCTGTACCAGTCCTTCAATCAACTGCTCGGCTGGGCGGACGAAGTCCGCCGCCTCAAGGTGAGGGCGAACGCCGACACGCCACGCGACGCGCGCACCGCGCGCGGCTTCGGCGCCGAAGGAATCGGGCTGTGTCGCACCGAGCACATGTTCTTCGAGGGCGACCGTATCCAGGCCATGCGCGAGATGATCGTCGCGCGCGACGGGGACGGGCGCCGGCGCGCGCTGGCCAAGCTGCTCCCGATGCAGCGCGCGGACTTCGAGGGAATCTTCGAGGCGATGCACGGATACCCGGTGACGATCCGGCTGCTCGATCCGCCGTTGCACGAGTTCCTGCCGCACGGCGGCGAGGAGAGCAAGCTGCTCGCGCGCACGCTCGGCATTCCGCGCGCCGAGCTTTCGCGGATCATCGAGGATCTGCGCGAGGTGAATCCGATGCTCGGTCACCGCGGGTGCAGGCTCGGCATCACCTTTCCAGAGATCACCGAGATGCAGGGCCGCGCCATCTTCGAGGCCGCGGTGCGCGCCTCGCGCCGCGGGATAGATGTGCGGCCGGAGATCATGATTCCGCTGGTCTCGACCGCGAGCGAGTTCGAGAACCAGCGCGCGATACTCGAGGAGGCCGCGCAGCAGGTGCTCGGCGCCATGGGTGAGAAGATCGATTATTTGATAGGCACGATGATCGAGCTCCCGCGCGCGGCGCTCACGGCGGGCGAGATAGCGAGGGGCGCGGAGTTTTTCTCGTTTGGAACCAACGACCTCACGCAGACGACGTACGGCTTGAGCCGGGACGACGCGGGGCGGTTCCTGCCGTCGTACGTGGAAACCGGCGTGTTCCCCGAAGACCCGTTCCAGGTGCTCGATCCCGACGGCGTCGGCCGGCTGATCCGCATCGCGATCGAAGAGGGTCGGGCCACACGGCCAAAGATCAAGCTCGGGATCTGCGGCGAGCACGGCGGCGAGCCCCGCTCCGTCGCGCTGTGCCACCAGATGGGTCTCGACTACGTGTCGTGCTCGCCGTACCGCGTGCCGATAGCGCGACTCGCCGCGGCACACGCTGCGCTGGCGAACCCGCCACAGTCCAACAAATGATCGCCCGGATTCTGCGGTGGGTGATAACGCTGGCGATCCTGGGGCTGTTGATCGTATTCGCCCGCACCGTGGACTGGAGTGCGGCGTGGATCGCCATGCGGGGCGCGTCCATCCCTCTGCTGCTGCTAGCGTTCGCGGCGAACAGCGCATCGGTGCTGCTGCGCATCGTGCGCTGGTGGATGTTCCTCAGACCCGCGGGCGCGCCGTCATTCGCGATGGCGCTCAAGGCCGGCATCGCGGGCGTCGGGCTGAACAACGTCCTGCTGGCGAATGGGGGTGAGGCGGCGCGAGTGGTGTTCGTTTCGAGCGCGTCCGGCGTGCCCGCCGCGACCGTGCTCGCGACGATCGCTCTCGAGCGGATGTTCGACATCGTCGGATTCATCATCATGGTGGTGCTCGGCACCCTGCTCTTCCCGCTTCCGCCGGAGATGGAGGGCTATCGCATTCCCGCGATCGGAGTGCTCGTGCTCATGCTGGGTGGCCTCGCGCTGCTGGTCTACAAGACGCGCGGCATGACGCCGGGCACCCTCGTCGACCGCCCCGTCGAGGTGACGCCGCCTGTCGGTGTGATCGCCAAGGTGGGGTCGTTCTTCAAACGGTTCGGCGCGAGCATGGGCGCGCTCACGAACGGCCCGCGGTTCGTCTGGGCGCTGGCGCTCTCGCTGCTCGCATGGGCAGGACAGGTTGCGACGTTCGCGCTCGCTGCGGCTGCAGCGGGGATCGACGTGCCCATCGAGGCGAGTCTGGCGGGCTTGCTCGCGGTGAATCTCGGGCTGATTCTCCGCGCGACTCCGGGCAATGTGGGCTTTTTCCAGCTCGCGTACGCGATGACGGTGGAGCAGTTCGGCGTGCCGCGCGATCCGGCGATTGCGATCTCGCTGCTGATTCAGACGCTGCAGGTCGTGCCCGTGACCATCCTCGGCGTTGCGCTGGCGCCGGAGTTCGTGTTCAAGAAAAAGAACAAGGGCGCGAAGCCTACGGGAACAGCTACTTCGAACTGAATAGCTAATAGCCGCAAGCGTTGCAGCTACAAGCGGATTAGCTGCCTACGATTTTGACCTTACGGTCCGAATCGCACACGGAAAGGTCAACGTCGCCCGCGGCTAAAGAGCTTGTAGCTAATAGGCTTGTCGCTATCAGCTATTCAGTTCGGAGTGGCAGTTCCCAACAAAAAAGCTGACCCCCTTTCGGAGGCCAGCTTTTACGGGATGGAGGCGCGGGGATTCGAACCCCGGTCCGAGACAAGATTCGCCACGGCGTCTACGTGCGTAGCCTACCGATTGAGGTCTCCAGACGCTGGCCAGTAGGCGGCCCACGCTGAACAAGTCTTCTGAAGATTCGCCGACAGACGGAAGACGCGCCCGCCGACTAGCCCGAATTTTCGATACTTATCCGAACGCCTCAGGCGAGCTTCCGAATAAGCAGGTGCGAGAACCTCTAAAGGTTACGCAGCCAGAGCCAAGTTGTCGTTGGCAATTGTGATTCGTCCCAAAGGTTTAACCAGGATCTGAGGACCTGGACACGCGGCCTTAGCTTCACCAACCCCGTCGAAGCCAGTCGCCCCCGTTCATGCAGTATAGCGGATTCACGCCCCGAAGTCAATCAGAAAGCGTGTGAGAATATACTTTATCTCCGCCTGCTAAACCGTTATCGGGCCTGCGATTGCCTGCGCGGCATGCACGCGGTTGCGCCCGTCCGCCTTGGCGCGGTACAACGCGCCGTCCGCAGCGGCGATGAGTGCCTCCACTGACCTCGCGCTGACGGGAAAAGCCGCGACTCCGCCCGAAACAGTCACGCGCGCCGAACCTCCGGTCCACCGGACGGTGTGCTCCATAACCGCCAATCGGAGCCGGTTGGCCAGCTCGACAGCGCCGTCGAGCTCGGTCCGCGGCAGCAGCAGAGCGAGCTCCTCCCCACCGTACCTCGCGCACGTATCCACGTCGCGCACCCGTTCCTGCATCAGCCGGGCAATGGCCCTGAGCACGGCGTCGCCGGCCTGGTGGCCATGCGTGTCGTTCACCTGCTTGAAGTGGTCGATATCGAACATGACCAGCGAGCTCTGGCCGCCGAACCGTCCCGTCTCCGCGATCATCTGCTTCAGCCGGTCCTCGAAATGGCCGCGGTTGTAAAGACCGGTCAAAGGATCGGTGCGCGCCCTGCGCGTGATTTCCTCGATCTCCCATACGGTTTGCAGCGACGAACCGGCGAGCAGCGCGAGGAGCCGGAGATTCTTCGCGTCCGCCTGCGACACGTCGCCAGGCGCGCGCCCCTCGATCACGATGGCTCCGATCACTCCTGCGTCCCCGCGCATCGGGAGAATGCCCAGGGAGCCAAGCCGCGGTGAGCGCTCGCCATCACCGAAAAGCACGGACGGTGTGGCAAGCCTGCGCGCGTCGTCCATCACCACCGGGATGTCACCAGCGCACGCTCGCGCCACGTGCCCATGAGGATCCAGCTCGATGCCAGCCGCCGCCCGGGCATCGGGCGTGGAGTACACGACCTCCCCTGCCTCCGCGTCGCGGTTCCAATGTACGAGCGCCGCGCCGTACCCGGCCGTCATCTCCAGCGCCGCCGTCGTGATCGATTCGCCCAGATCCTCGATGCGACGGTTGGCGCTGAAACGCTGCGCGGCTGTCAGCAGAGCGGACGACTGTTGCGAGGCGCGGTGATACTGACCGCGCGCGCGAATCAGCTCGTGTAGCGGCCCAAGGTGCGCGCAGTAGCGCGTGATGGAGACCTTGTGGGGCTCGCTGCCCCGCGGCAATCCGGCCTCGGACGAGATGCTGAGTGCGCCTACCGCCCCGCTCTCTCCGGGAATTGGAGCGGCCACGAGCAATGCCGGCTCGGACCCCACCGCCTGCGGCCTATTCTCCTGGACCGACCACGCGACCAGCGAGCGCCAGGACTGCTCGACGAAATGCTCCGGCTCACCGCCGTGAACGGTAGACCACCAACCCGGCACAAGCTCGTCGGACTCGGGGTGAGTCCGCCAGAACACTACTTCGTCCGCGCCGGTGGACGCGCGGACAATTTCCAGGTAACCGATCAGCAGGGCGTCAGGCACGGGCGCGCGCGACCGGGCCGATCAACTCAGGCGGCCGTATCCAGCGCGACCGGGCTCTCCTCAGTGTGCCGCTCAGGCGCGGCGAGATACTCGGCAAATATTCCCTCGACTTCCTGCAGCGAGTCCACCGCGTGCAGCTTGCGCCGGAGGTCCGCAGATCCCGGCAGTCCCTTCACGTACCAGCCGAGGTGCTTGCGGAACTCGATCGCCGCGCCGCGCGGATCTGCCTCGTACTCGGCGGCCATGCGCGCGTGCTCGAGCGCAATCGCGAAGCGCTCTTCGACCGGCGGCGCCGCGGGCTTGGGCTTCCCTTCGAGCAGCGCGCGCGTCTCGCGGAAGATCCACGGCTGCCCGAAGGAGCCGCGGGCGATCATCACGCCGGCGCAGCCAGTCTCGCGCTGCATGCGCGCCGCGTCCTCGGCCGTCTTGATGTCGCCGTTCCCGAGCACCGGAATCTCGAGCGCCGCCGCGACCGCCGCGATCTCTTCCCAGCGCGCGGCGCCGGTGTACATCTGCGATCGCGTGCGCGGGTGCAGCGCAAGCGCGCGGGCGCCCGCGTCCTGGCAGCGAAGCGCGATGGTGACAGGGTCGCGCATCTCCTCGTTCCAGCCGCTGCGGATTTTCACCGTGACGGGCAGATGTGTACGCGACGCGACCGACCTGATCACGCTCTCTACCAGCCCCATGTCCTTGAGGCAGCCGGAGCCGCCGTTCCGCTTGACGACCTTCTTGACGGGGCAGCCGAAGTTGATGTCGATGAACTCGGGCTGAAACACATCCGTGACGAGAGCAGCGGCGTCGCCCATGGCGACCGGGTCACCCCCGAAGATCTGAACGCCGATCGGCCGCTCGTCGGGTCCGAAGCGCAGCTTGTCCAAAGTCGCCGCGTTCTCGCGTCGAATGCCTTCCGCGGACAGGAACTCTGTCACGACGACGTCCGCGCCAAAGCGCCGGCAGATGCGCCGGAACGGCGATTCCGACACGCCCGCCATCGGCGCGAGGTACAGCGGAATGTCGTTCTGAACTGCGAACGGAAAGCGCATCAAAGCAAGCTAACCGAGCAGGCAACTGCTTGCAACGAAAGCTGTTGGCTGTTAGCTATTGGCTCTTAGCTAAGCCAAGAGCCAACAGCCAATAGCCAATAGCTTGTTATGGAACTACGCGATTTTTTCTCAGAGGACGCCATCGAGCTGGAGCTCAAGGGCACGTCCAAGGACGACGTCCTCAAGGAGCTGATCTCGCTCCTCAAGCTCGACGAGAAGTCCGACGGCATGCTGTTCAAGATGCTGAAGCGCCGCGAGAATCTGGGCTCGACGGGGATCGGCCGCGGCATCGCGATCCCGCACTGCCGCTCGCTGGTCGTCAGCAAGCTCCGCGTCGCGTTCGGCAGAAAGCGCGAAGGGCTCGACTTCAAGGCGATCGATGACAAGCCGGTGAACTTCTTCTTCCTGATCGTCGCGCCGCCGCTCGAGGTGTCGAATCAGTACCTGCCGGTGCTCGGCAAGATCGCGCAGTTCAGCAAAGAGCAGGACGTGCCGGAGCGGTTGATGGAGATCGGGGAGCCGGCTGAGTTCATGGCGCTGCTTGAGGAAAAGCACGT
>DATLBG010000005.1:0-8627 GCA_035527035.1 Gemmatimonadaceae bacterium
CACAAGCTGCTGCGTGATCGTGCTCGCGCCGCGCCGGTCGCCGAGAATGTTGTCCTTGATCGCGCCGGCGATTCCGACCACGTCGACGCCGTCGTGCTGGTAGAAGCGCTGGTCTTCGACCGCGACGAACGCCTGGCCTACGTACGGTGGAAGCGAAGCGAGCGCGATGCTCACGCGCCGCTCGCGACCGACCTCGCCGATCAGCGAGCCGTCGCGCGCGAGAATGAGAGACGCCTGCGGCGGCGTGATGATCTGCCAGGCCTCCCGTTGCTGGGCCGGCGCCGGCGCGGCGAGAAGCAGGAATGCACCGCAGAGCGCAGCAGAGAGCCGGATTGTGGAGCGGTGCGTCGCCACAGGTGCGCAGGGTAGAGGTGTCATATAATGTTCGCTCAATGCCCTCACTAGTACACCTCGCAACGGTCCAGTTCAAACCCCGCAAGGGGGACTACGCCGGCAGCCTGGAGCGGCTGGGTCCGATGTTCGCCCAGCTCGACGCGCTGGATCCGCGGCCGGACATCGTCCACTTCGCGGAGACCGCGCTGACCGGGTATTTCGTCGAGGGCGGGGTGCGGGAGGTAGCGGTGAGCGCGGGAACGCTAGCGGCCGATTTGCACCGCGCGTACACCGAAGCGGCTGGCGGCTCGCGCACACTGGACGTCGCGATCGGATTTTACGAGCTGTTCCACAACTCGCTGTACAACAGCGCGCTGTACGTCACTGTCGGCGGTGACGCTCCGGTAATTCGGCACGTGCACCGCAAGCTGTTCCTCCCGACGTACGGGCTGTTCGACGAAGAGCGGTTCGTGGACCGCGGGCTGGAGCTGCGCGCATTCGACACGCCCGTGGGCCGCGTCGCGATGGTCGTGTGCGAGGATGCATGGCACAGCTTCGTCGGGACCATCGCCGCGTTGGACGGCGCGCGCATTCTGCTCATCCACTCGGCGTCGCCGGGGCGCGGGCCGTGGCCGCGCGAGGCTTCAGACGCACCGGCCCCCGGTCCGGCGACGCTCGACCGCTGGGACCGCCTCGCCCGCGACATCGCCGAGGAGCACGGGATGTACGTCTCCATCGCGCAGCTCGTGGGGAGCGAGGGCGGGAAGCTGCTTACCGGGGGCTCCGTCGTCGTCGGGCCCAAGGGTGACATCCGCGCGCGCGGTCCCGTGTGGGACGAGGGAATCGTGAGCGTCAGCGTGGACATGACCGACGTCACGCGGGCGCGCTCCGATATGCCGCTGCTCAGCGACTTCGAGACACTGCTGCCCCACATGCTGGAGAACGTGCAGGCGATCAAGCGCGGCGACCCGGTGGATCTTCAATACGACAAGGCGAAGAAAAAGCCTGCCGCGTCGAAGGCGAAGACCGCAAAGCCGGAGAAGAGCAAGCCGGCGAGCAACGGGAAGAAAGGAGCGCTCAAGGTCACTCGCGTCCTGGAGCGCCCGCTCGCGCCTCCCCCTATTGAAATCGACCCCGAGCTCACGGCGGAATGGCTGGTTGCGTTCCTCAGGGATGAGATGGAGCGCCGCGGATTCGAGAAGGTCGTGGTCGCGCTTTCGGGCGGAGTGGACTCCGCCTGCTCGACGTATCTGGCCGCGCGCGCGCTCGGGCCGGAGAACGTGATCGCGGTGCGCCTGCCTTATAAGACGTCCAGCGCGGACAGCCTCGCCCACGCGCAACTCGTGATAGATGCGCTGGAGATAGAGTCGGAGACGATCGAGATCACCGACGCCGTGGACGGGTACCTCGAGAACGAGCCAGATGCCGACGCGATGCGCAGAGGCAACGTGATGGCGCGGATGCGGATGATCGCGCTGTTCGACATGTCCGCGAAGCACGGCGCTCTGCCGATCGGCACCGGCAACAAGACCGAGCGGCTGTTCGGCTACTTCACCTGGCACGCGGACGACACGCCACCGATCAATCCGCTGGGCGACCTGCTCAAGACGCAGGTCCTCACGCTGTCCCGGTACCTTGGAGTGCCGGAACCGATCGTGGCGAAACCTCCCACGGCGGATCTGGTACAAGGACAGACCGACGAAGGAGACATGGGGATCACGTACGCCAAGGCGGACGAGATTCTCAACTGGCTGGTGAGCGGTTACCGCCCCGAGGAGATCATCTCGCGCGGTTACGACGCCGGCGAGGTCGAGGTCGTCAACAAGCGGCTTTCGTCAACGCACTGGAAGCGGAAGCTCCCGACCGTGGCGATGGTCAGCAACGCCGCGATCGGAGAATCCTATCTGCGACCCGTCGATTACTGAACCGATTCTTTTTTTACAGGGGCTGGTGTTCTTCTAATGTCGATTCCTTTCCGATTGAGCGCCGCGGTTGCGCTCGTCTTCCTGATCAGCGCGTGCGACGATCCCGCCGATCCATTGCCGTCGGGAGTCGTCTCCGTCGTGATAGACAGCTCGGGTGGGCCGATAACGCGGTTCGCGACGATCACGCTGGAGCGGGCCGCTCCGGTGAAAGTCACTTACAGCGCGCCGGGCTCGCCGGTTCTGACGATCACGGCTGATTCCAACACCGCCACGTACAAGATCTGGCTCCCACGGCTGCGCGCTAACAGCGCGTACACAATCGAGGCGGGAATTCCGGCTGACGGCGGCGTGCAGATCGCCGGGTTTGGAACGGGGTCGCTTCCAGCGGATCTCGCCGAGATCGAGCTGCAAGAGATCGGGACGCCGACGGCGCCTGTATCTCTGGTCGAGATTGCCGCCGCGAACGGCGGGTTCACCGGATTGCTGATGGTCGAGCGCGCGAAGATCGTTGGATATATCCGCGTCCCTGGCGCACTGTTCGGGGCGACACGGCGGGCGAATGGGGAAATCGTCGTCGTTCATCCCACGCTCGGGCTTTCCCGGCACCGCCCCGACGGATCCGTAATTGACCAGCTCACGCAGCCACCGGCGGGCGTAAGCTATCGGCGTATTCATCACGACGTCACAGCAACGCCGTCTAACACCTTACTGTTCATCGCCAACGACACAGCGACCATTGACGGCGTGCCCGTCGTAGGAGAAGGACTGTGGGAATGGACGCCGGAGACCGGCGCGATCGTGAAGCGATGGTCGGCGTTCACGCATCTCGATTGGCGAACGGAGAGGGGACCGCCCGGCAGCCGGTCAGTCGCGGGCAACTGGCTCCACGGGAACGGCATCAAGCACGGCCCGCGTGGGAACGTCGTGATGTCACTGCGGAACATCAGCCAGGTGATCTCGATCGCTCCTGACTTCAGCACGGTCGAGTGGAGGCTCGGGGGAGCCAACCCGACTATTCCCTTGCCGGAAGCGGACCGCTTCTTCGGCCAGCACTACGTGTCGGAGCCCGCTCTCAACAGAATTCTCGTATACGACAACGGATTTGCGCGCCCGGGCTGCACCACGCCCACCGATGCGGCGTGCTTTACCAGGGCCATCGAATACGACATCGATCCCACGTCTAAAACGGCTACGCGGCGGTGGGAGTACCGCCACACGCCCAAGCTCTACGCCGACTTGGTCGGATCAGCGGTCCGCGTGTCGAACGGGAACACCGTGGTGCTGTTTGGGATGAGAAGCGAGGATGCACCTGCGTCGGAGCGCACGGCGGTCGAGGTGACCGAAGCGAGTGTGGTCCGCTGGCGGCTCAACTTCCTGAGCAGCAACCCGACGCGGATCTATCGCGTCACCCCCGCTGCCTCGCTCGTTGGCGAGTTGGTGCAGTAGCCGGGCGACGGTTATTGACTTGCCGCCCGGCACTCGCCGCCGGACAGGGCGAGCGAGCCCGGCATGCGGAACTCACAGGTCGAAGCGAGCTGATACTTCCGGTTGTACGCATTCTCCGCGGCGGCCACTTCGTCGAGTTTCCTGAAGAGCGCAACGGAATCAGTGGTCGCTGAGCAGTACGCGATGTAGTACCGCGGCCCGCCGCACGCCCGGTTTCCCACGGGCGCGGTGCGGCAGGCTTCCACGCTGGAGCACCCCGCGGTCTTCGCGATCGCTTTGGCCTGGTCCTCAAGCCGCACTATCGCGGCCCAATCCCCTTCCTGATTGCCTGGCGTCGCTCCGGCGGGCGGTTGTGCGCAAGCGGACGCCAGGAGAAGTGCACCCACGAAAAAGCCGGTTGATCGTGTCATATGGTCATGGAGGTAGGTAGCTCTCAGGCTTGCAGCTATCAAGCTTGCAGCTCTTAGCTGTTCCTTTCTCTGTGGCAGTCCCTTGTCCGCGCATTTTTCCGGCCACCGCTCAATAGCCCGGCCCCGCGCCCTGACACTATTTTTCCAGGACCATGGCTACCCGCGCGCTCCCCGAACGTAAAGCCCCGTCCAGCTCCGCCGCGGAACGCGAGCTCGGCCGCGACCAGCTCGTCGCCGCGTACCGCAACATGCTCATGTCGCGCAAGCTCGACGACAAGGAAGTCCAGCTCAAGCGGCAGAACAAGATCTTCTTCCAGATCTCGGGCGCTGGTCACGAGGCGGTGCTCACCGCCGCAGGGATGCTGCTCAAGCCTGCGTACGACTGGTTCTACACGTACTACCGGGACCGCGCGCTGTGCCTGCACCTGGGCGTGACGCCCGCGGAGATGCTGTACGAAGCGGTCGGCGCCGCGGCCGATCCCGCTTCCGGCGGCCGGCAGATGCCGAGCCACTGGGGCCACAAGGACTACAACATCGTGTCGTCGTCGTCCCCCACCGGCACGCAGTTCCTGCAGTCGGTCGGCTGCGCGGAAGCGACACTGCGCGCGAAGCTCACGGGGATCACCGAGGGCTTCCAGCAGGACGAAGTCGTGTACGTCTCCACGGGCGAAGGCACGACCAGTGAAGGCGAATTCTGGGAGTCGCTGAACACGGCGTGCAATCTCAAGCTGCCGGTCCTGTATCTCGTCGAGGACAACGGTTACGCGATCTCGGTGCCGGTCGAGGTTAACACGGCGGGAGGCAGCATCTCCAGGCTGGTGCGGTCGTTCCCCGGCCTGCTCGTGGAAGAGTGCGACGGGTGCGACTTCATCGCGAGCTACGAGACGCTGGCCAAGGCGATCGAGCACGTCCGCAGGCGGAAGGGCCCGGCGCTGGTGCATGCGAAGGTGATCCGGCCGTACTCGCACTCGCTGTCGGATGACGAGACGATGTACCGCCCGGCCGACGAGCGCGAGCTGGAAGCGGCGCGCGATCCCGTGACGCAGTTCCCGAAGTGGCTGGTGCAGCAGGGTCACGCGACAGATGCCGACATCGCGAAGATCCAGGAGGAGGTGGACGCGGTCATCCTCGCCGCGACCGACGACGCGCTTGCGCAGCCGCAGCCGGCCGAAGACACCGTGCACTTCGCCGTGTACTCGCCGTCGGTGGATCCCACGAGCGAGCAGTTCGACACCGAGGACGATCCGCAGTTCAGCGGCGACCCGACGACGATGGTGGACCTGCTCAACGCCTGCATGAAGGACGAGATGCGGCGCGACGAGCGGATTCTGCTGTTCGGCCAGGACGTCGCCGACGTGTCGCGCGAGCAGCACGCCGGCAAGGTGAAGGGCAAGGGCGGCGTGTTCAAGGTGACGTGGGGCCTGCAGAAGGAGTTCGGCGGCCACCGTGTGTACAACTCGCCCCTGGCGGAAGCCAACATTGCAGGACGGGCAATAGGTCTCGCGACCCGCGGGTTCAAGCCCGTAGTGGAGATCCAGTTCTTCGATTACATCTGGCCCGCGTACATGCAGCTCCGCAACGAGCTGGCCACGATGCGCTGGAGATCCAACAACAACTTCTCGGCGCCGGTCGTGGTGCGCGTCACCTACGGGGGTTACATCCGGGGCGCGATCTATCACTCCCAGACGGGCGCGTCGCTGTTCACGCACTGCCCCGGCCTGCGCGTGATGTGCCCGTCCACCGCGCTCGACGCGAACGGCCTGCTGCGGACCGCGATCCGCTGCGACGATCCGGTGATTTTCCTCGAGCACAAGCACCTGTACCGGCAGACGTACAACAAGAGCGCGTATCCCGGCCCGAACTTCATGATCCCGTTCGGCAAGGCGCGCGTCGTGCGCGAGGGCACGGACGTGACGGTCGTGACGTACGGCGCCACGGTGCAGCGCGCGCTCACGGCGGCCAACGCGGTCGCGGACAACGGGATCTCGGTCGAGATCATCGACCTCCGCTCGCTCAGCCCGTGGGACCGCGAGGCCGTGTTCGCCTCCGCGAAAAAGACGTCGCGTGTGATCGTGGCGTACGAGGATTCGCTGTCGTGGGGCTACGGCGCCGAGATATCCGCGGCGATCGCCGACGAGTGCTTCGCGTGGCTGGACGCGCCTGTGCGGCGCGTCGCGTCCACGGACACGTTCGTCGGCTACGCGCCGCAGCTGGAGGACGCGATCCTGCCACAGGTGGCGGACTTCAAGCGCGCGTACGAGGAGATCGTCAGCTTCTGACGTGACCTCTCCGGCCAGGAGCGCTCCCCGCCGGGAGCTGCGCACCAGACAGCGCGCATGGCCGCGCGCGATGGCGGCCTGGCTCGCCGGCCGCGGCGTCACGCCGAACGCCGTCTCCGTAATCTCGATCTTCTTTGCCGCCACCGCGGGCTACGCGCTATATCGCTCGCGCGCGTTCGAGCCCGCTCCGCTCTGGCTGCTGCTCGCCGCCGCGGGGATACAGCTGCGGCTGCTCTGCAATCTCCTGGACGGACTGCTCGCCGTCGAAGGCGGGCTCAAGAGCGCGGTGGGCGACGTGTACAACGACGCGCCCGACCGTCTCGCCGACGTGCTGATTCTCGTCGGCGCCGGCTACGCGCTCGCGCCGAATCTGGTTTTCCTGGGCTGGCTCGCCGCCCTCCTCGCCGTCATCACCGCCTATGTCCGGACGCTCGCGGGATCGCTCGGCGCGACCCAGCGCTTCTCCGGGCCAATGGCGAAGCAGCACAGAATGTTCGCGCTCACCGTCGGCTGTCTCGCGGCTGCCGCCGAGCAATGGCTGAGGGGCGAACGCTTATCGCTCATGATCGTCCTCGCGATCATCGTCGCGGGATCCGCGTTGACCATAGTGAGGAGACTATCGGACCTGTCAGCCGAGCTACGCGCGCGGTAGTAGGAAAGACCCTCGCGGGGATCGGCCGCCTTATCTCCGGCGTGCGGATCGTCCAGACCGCGCCCTGGAGCGGCGACGCCCAGTACGTGTTCTACGCGAACCACACGAGCCATCTCGACTTCATCGTGCTGTGGTCGGCGCTTCCACCAGGATTGCGCGCGCGCACCCGGCCGGTCGCGGGGCGTGACTACTGGGACCGCGGCCCGGTGCGCCGATACCTGGCCCGGGAAGTTTTCAACGCGATCCTGATCGATCGTCCGGTACCCGGTGCCCCGCATGACCCCGAATCGCGCGCGCGCGGACAGATCGAGCGGATAGCGGCAGAGATGGGCGACAGTTTTTCAGTGATCGTGTTTCCGGAGGGAACGCGCGGCTCGGGCGAAGGGATTCTGCCGTTCAAGAGCGGGATGTATCATCTCTGCCGACTCAGACCGGACGTGGTACCAGTGCCTGTGTTTCTCGACAACTTCAACAGGGTCTTACCCAAGGGAGAGCTCGTGCCCGTGCCGATGCTGAGCCGCGCCGTGTTCGGCGCGCCGGTGCCACTCGCAGACGGCGAGACCAAGGCGCAGTTCCTCGGTCGCGCGCGTGAAGTGCTCGTGGAGCTCGGCCGCGCGTGATCGAAGCGATTGGGGCGGACCGCGATCTGGTGTTGCTGATGGGCGCGGTCGTGGCGCTGCTGGTAGTTGCATCGGTCGTCGGTTTCATCCTCTCGCGGAAGAGCCGCGCGCCCGAGGCGAAAGGTACGATCGACAACCTCAACGCGCGGATTCGCGCGTGGTGGGTGATGGTGATCGTGTTCAGCGTGGCGGTCGCGAGCGGAGGGACCGGATCGCTGATCATGTTCGGCGTGCTGTCGCTGCTTGCGCTGCGCGAGTTCATGACGCTGTCCCCCACGAGACGCGGCGATCACGTCACGCTCTTTCTCAGCTTTTTCGTCCTGCTCCCGCTTCAGTACTACCTGATTGCGATCGGGTGGTACGGGTTCTTCGCGATTCTGATTCCCGTGTACGGCTTCATTTTCATCGCGACGCGGAGCGTGTTATCCGGAGACACGACGGATTACCTGGCGCGCACCGCCACCATCAACTGGGGGTTGATGGTCTGCGTGTATTGCCTGAGCCACGCGCCGGCTCTGCTGATGCTCGAGCTGCAGTTCGGGTCCGGATACAATGCCACCCTGCTTTTCTTCCTCGTGCTCGTGGTGCAGCTCAGCGACGTGCTGCAGTACGTGGCGGGCAAGCTGTGGGGGCGGCGGCGAGTCGCTCCGACGATCAGTCCCAACAAGACGTGGGAGGGGCTCATCGGCGGAGTCGCGGGTGCTACCGCCGCGGGAGCGGCCATTTCGTGGGCCACGCCGTTCACGCCGCTGCAGGCCGCCGGGCTCGCGCTGCTGATTTCGATCATGGGGTTCGCCGGCGGGCTCGTCATGTCCGCCATCAAGCGCGATCGCGGCGTGAAGGATTTCGGCACCGCGCTGTCCGGTCACGGCGGCGTGCTCGACAGGATCGATTCGCTGTGCTTTGCCGCGCCGATCTTCTTCCACATCACGGCGTTCTTCTTCGGCGTGTAGCACCGCGGT
>DATLBG010000006.1:0-5425 GCA_035527035.1 Gemmatimonadaceae bacterium
TCGCCGTGGTTGCTCGACCCGCCCCACATGCTCCCGTGCTTGCGGTCGAACAAAATCGCGTTGATCGGTCCCGACGTGAGCCGCGCGAACTCCAGCGTGTAGCCCATCCGCGTGAGCTGGGTGCGCACCGAGTCGGGCGTAGATGAGGCAACGAGCATCCGCCCCGGCCGCGACTCGTGCGCGCCGAAGGAAGAGCGCATCTGAAAGCTGTTAATGTTCGCGGCCTCGCTCGCCTGCTGCGGCGTCATCCCGAACTCGAGGACGTTCAGAAAAAACTGCAGCAGGTTTTGATCCTGCGAGTCCCCGCCCTGCACCGCGAACGACAGCCAGGGAGCCCCGTCCTTCAGCGCCATCGTCGGGGTAAGCGTCACGCGCGGACGCTTGCGCGGCTCTATCACATTATACGGACCGTCTTCGGCTCGAGTCACGAATGCCTGCGCGCGCTGGCTCAGCCCCACTCCCGTGCGGCCCGCGATCACTGCCGGCACCCAGCCGCCACTGGGCGTGATGGACACGACCCACCCCTCAGCGTCCGCAGCCTGGACTGACGTCGTGCCGGCGTAGAAGCCACGCATGAAGTCGGCGTCACTCGAAGCCGTTCCCGGCGGGCGGTCCTGTCCGCCGCTCCGTCGCAGAGTGTCGGGGGCCGGGATGACCGTCCAGCGGCGCAGCAGGTCCGCGAACGGATTCCGCGCGCTCTGGAACGGGTACGGGTCACCCGGCACGACGGCCGGATCGTTGCGGTCCCAGTTGATCTGTGAAAAGCGCATGCGCGCATATTCCTTGGACAGCAGGCCGCGGACGGGCTCCTCCGGCGGAAAATACGGATCGCCGTAATAGAAATCGCGATCCGCGAAAGCGAGGTTCATGGCCTGATACACCGCGTGCATGTAGCGCGGCGAGTTGTAGCCCATCGCCTTGAGATCCACGTTCTCGAGAATGTTGAGCGCCTGCAGCATGACCGGGCCCTGTTGCCAGAACGGAAGCTTGTAAACCGTGACGCCCTTGTATGTCGTGCTCACCGGCTCCTCGATCAGCACGCGCCAGTCGGCGAGATCCCGCATGGTGAACAGGCCGCCCTCCTCACGCGTTCCGCGCACGATCTCCTCGGCTATGTCGCCCTTGTAGAACCGGTCGTACGCCGCCTGGATTGCCTCCTTGCGATTTTTCCCCGCCGCACGAGCCTGTCGCTCCGCCTCCACGAGCTTCCTGAGCGTCGCCGCGAGATCGGCCTGCACGAAGATCTCGCCGGCTTCGGGTGCCGCACGCTCGCGTCCGGTGTGCGGCAGCATCACCGCGCGCGAGTACTTCCACTGCGCGATCGTATCGCGATTGGCGTGGATCGAGTTCGCGGTCTGCGCTTCGATCGGATATCCGTCTGCGAGCTGAATCGCCGGCGCCAGCACCTGCTCGAGCGACATGGTGCCGTACTCCGCGAGCATGACCATCAGCCCGCCTGGCGTGCCGGGAGTTATCGCCGCGAGCGGACCGTACTCCGGCGGGTGGGTGAATCCGCGCGACCGGTAGAAAGCCGCGGTCGCGCCGGACGGCGCCACGCCGAGCGCGTTGATCCCGATGACTTTCTTGAGCCGGGGGTGGTAGATGAGCGCCTGCGTCTCTCCGCCCCAGTGCAGCACGTCCCACATCGTGGCCGTCGCCGCGAGCATGGCGCACGCGGCATCCACCGCGTTGCCGCCCTGCTGAAATATCATCGCGCCTGCGGTGGCGCCTAGCGGCTTGCCTGTGATCGCCATCCAGTGCCGCCCGTGCAGCGGCGGCTTCATGGTGCGCTGTGCAGTCAGCGACGGAGCGAAAGCGGCGAGCGACAAGGCCGCGACGCCGAGCGGGAGGATTCTACGTGTTCGCATTGATCGGTCCAAATTGAGAGGCGCTGCGCTGTGCGATGAAGTTAGCACGCAGCACGCAGCACGCAGCACGCAGCACGCAGCGCTTTACCTGGGCAGCTCGGACCTCTTGGGAACCAGCGATAGATCCCTCACCGGCTGCTGCACCGCGTCCGCCGGCCGGCCCTTCGTCATCCGGCACTGCCCCTCGAACAGCGCGCCCTCGGCGATGATCACCACGGGCGCGCTGACGTCGCCGTACACGCGGCACTTCTCCTTCAGCTCCACGCGGTCCGATGCGACCACGTCGCCCACCACCTCGCCCCCGATCTGCACGACGCCCGCGCGGATGTTGGCGTTAACGACTCCCTTCTCGCCGATGATCAGCGTGTCGTTCGACGCGATCTCGCCCCGAATCCGCCCGTTGAACACCACCGTGCCCACGAAGGTGAACTTGCCGTCGATCTCCGACCCTTCCTCGATGAAGGTCGTGTGCTCGCCTTCCTTCACCGGCGGGCGCTCGGGCTTTCTCCAGGGCATCTAGCTCCCCCTCCGCCGATCAGATCAGCGCGTGCCGAACTGCTGCGCGGGACGCTTTTCCTCGTTCTGCACCACCTGCAGAGCGGGACTCTCGTTCATCTTCGTGATGTTGCCGTTGAAGAAGCCGCCCTTCGAGATGACGAGGGAATCCGTCTGGATGTTGCCGCTCACGCGGCCCGTCTCGGCGATCTCGACGTTGCCGGTGGCGATCATGTTGCCCTCGTAGTGGCCCATGATGACCGCGTCGACCGTCTGCACGTTGGCGTTCACCACGCCCTTCTGGCCGATCACCAGCTTGCCGCCGACGTTCATCTCGCCGCCGACCTCACACTCGACCTGGATCGAGTCGGTGATGTCGAACTTCCCTTCCATCCGGCAATGCTCGCCTACGACGGTGAGCAGCGTGATCGAGATCGGCTTGCCGTTCTCGGGCGTAATCGCGGGCATGGGTTTGTGGGGGGTCTTCTTATCCTGAAACATCACAATTCTCCTTGCGGTGTGAGCCCCGCTCCAGGGAGCGGTTCCCCGATAGGCGGGGGGAGCCAGAAGTACGGCTGCGGAGGACGGGTGTCAACCCCGGCGGACGTTGCTCCGCTGGGTCAGCGCGTTACTACTCGTTTCTGGCGGCCGGAGCTTCTGCGGTCGCCACGCCCCGGCTGGACGCCAGGAACTTGATTGGGTCCACCGAGCGGCCGCGCGTGAGGACCTCGAAGTGCACGTGTGGGCCGGTCGCTACGCCGGTCGCACCGACGGTCGCCACGGGCGTCCCCAGGGCGACGCGGTCGCCAACCTTGACGAGCGCCTTGCCGCAGTGCGCCAGGCGCGAAACCACGCCGCCCGAGTGCTCCAACTCGACCGTGAGCCCGTAGCCGAGGCGCCATCCCACATAACGAACGCGTCCAGAAGCGGGCGCAACGATGCGCGTGCCGTGCGGCGCCGCGACGTCCACTCCTTTATGCGCGCGGAAAATGTCGAGAATGGGATGCATCCTCGACGTCGCGAACCTGCTGGAGATCCTGCCCGAGACCGGCATCACCATGTTGCGGGGGGGCAGGCGCGCGGCCCGCTCCTGCGCGACCAGCGCGCCGAGCGCATCTACGCTGTCCAGCAGACCGACCACCATGCGCTGCGACTCGGCGAGCTTGTCCGCGCTGGACGCCGCCATGCTCGTGGTCTCCCTGGTCCATGTCGCCGCCGTGGCGACGATCACGAAGACGAAGCTCCCCAGCACGCCGACGGTGCGCGCGCGGACCCTGAGCTGCCGCGTGGGCGCTCCCGGCCGCGGTGGCACCAGGATTAGCGTCCAGGCGCGCGGGCGCTTCTTCAAACGCGCGCCCTCGCGGGATGCGCGGGCGTCTGAGCCAGCTCGAGCCGGCGAGCAGCGGAGGGAGTGGCGGTAGAAACGGGCGCCGCGCCGATGGAAACTTGTCCATGCAGCATGGCGCCTTCGCGCAACAGCATGTTGTTGGCGCGGATTTCCCCGTGTACGGCGGCGCCCGGCTCGATCTCCACGCGTCCGGTAGCGTGCACGTTCCCATGAATGGTGCCCGCGACGATGACGTCAACAGCCTCGACATCGCCTACGACTCCGCCATTCGCGCCGATGATCAGCATTCCGGCACGGTGAAGCCCGCCCTCGACGCGACCGTCCACGCGAATCGTGCCGTCGGTATCGATCTCGCCCCGGATGGTGAGACGATCGTCGATGACCGACAGTCCTGAGGGACGCTTCGGAGTATGCGCACCAAAAAGCTTCATTACCGGCCGTCCTGTGTCTGATTCGCTTCCACCCGGACCCCCAGCTTGCCTCGCGGAACCAGCCTTCGCCAGCCCCCCTGCGGCTCTTGTGCCCAGGACTGGTTTTCAGACGGATAGGCAACAGTTTCTGGTGGACAAACAGACGAACTGGCGGGCCACGCATCGAATAAATGTGATGCGGGGTGAGCGGGGTTAGCCCGTCATTGCCGCGCGCGCTGCGGCAGGAGCTGATTGACCTTCCTGGGGTCCGCGGTCCCCTTCGACTTCTTCATGACTAGCCCGACGAGCACTCCCTGGAGCTTCGCCTCGCCGCCTTTATACCGCGCGGCCTCGGTCGGGTTCTCGCGAAGGACCTCATCGATCCACTGCTCGAGCGCGGAATCGTCCCCGACCTTCTGGAGTCCTTCCTCCGCGGCGATTTGCGCGGCGGGCTTCCCTGTCTCGACCATGCGCGTGAAGACGCGCTTCGCGGCGGTGTGGCTGAGCACGTCGTCGCGCACCATCCGCAACAGCTCCGCGAGATCCGCGGGGCGAACCGGGAACTCATCGAAGCGAGCGCCGGCCGCATTCACGGCGGCAGAGACTTCGCCCATCACCCAATTCAACGCGCTCTTCGGGTCGAGCGAGGCGCGCGCGACGGCCTCGTAATACTCGCTCAGCCCGGCGCTCGCGGTGAGCAGCTCGGCCTCGCCGCCGGAGATCTTGAACTCCCCGGCCAGCCGCTTACGCCGCGCGTCGGGCAACTCGGGAATCTCGCGTCCGACGCGCGCAACCCACTCACCGTCGAGCACGAGCGGCGGGAGGTCGGGCTCGGGGAAATACCGGTAATCGTGGCTCTCTTCCTTGCTGCGACTCGGTCTCGTCTCCCCCTTGGCGCCGTCCCACAACATCGTCTGCTGCGTCACGGTGCCGCCGCTCTGCAGCAATGCGACCTGCCTGGCAAACTCCGCGTCGAGCGCGCGCTCGACCGCGGAAAAGGAATTCACGTTCTTCACCTCGGCCTTGGTGCCGAGCTTCGTCGTTCCACGGATGCGCGCGCTGACGTTCGCGTCCACCCGCAGGCTTCCCTCCTCCATGCTGACGTCGCTCACCCCGGCGTAGCTCAGGATCTGCTTGAGCAGCCGCAGGTAGGCGCCCGCTTCCGCAGCCGAGCGCATGTCGGGCTCGCTGACGATCTCGATGAGCGGCACTCCCGCGCGGTTGAGATCGATGGCGGTGGCGCCCGTGTACCGGTCGTGGACGGACTTGCCCGCGTCTTCTTCCATGTGCACGCGCGTGATGCC
>DATLBG010000007.1:0-3582 GCA_035527035.1 Gemmatimonadaceae bacterium
GGTCACCATGTCGTACCGGCCAAGATGCTTGCGCCACGCCATCGTCAGCAGCGTGAAGCTCGCGAGCATGGCGACCCAGCCGCTCATGAACTCCCACCAGCCGTACATCGTGCTGAAGAAGTGCGGATCGAGCGACATGGAGAGGTCCCACGCCAGGATGATCCACCCGAACACGAACGCGAAGCCGAGCCCGACGGCGAGCTTGCCCTGGAGCGAGTGCGTCGAATGAATCTCGCGACGCTCGTCCCGGAACCCGCGACGCATCCGATCGCGCAGCCCGCGCGCCCAGCTCGCGCCCGCTTCAGGCGAATGACCGACGTCGAGCCGCACGCTCGTGTAGATGTACCACAGGCTGAGCAGCGTGATGATCGCGTAGGCGATGATCACACGCGCCGAGAAGAACAGCGTGTTGCCGAGGTACAGCTGCTTCTCCGGGCCGGGTATCGGCTCGTGCATCCACGGGAAGATGTGTCCCTTCCCGAAGCTGATCAGGAGCAGCAGGATGACGAACGCGGCGGGAAGCCACGCCACGTACCCTTCCAGGAAGCGGATCACCGTGCGCGACCACCGGGCCGTCGCGATTCTCTGCACCGCGACGAACATCACGCCCGCGGACGAGATCGTGGTGAACATCAGCCAGTTGAAGTGCAGCGACTGCCACGCCCGGTCAGGCGCGAGGAACAGTCCCGCGACGAACGCCAGCAAGCCGATCGCTGCAAGCACGATGCACGCGGTCTTGATCCAGCCGGCGACCGGCGCCGACGTCCCCGCGAGGATCTCCTCGCGCGTCAGCTTGGGCGCGTGCGCGGAGTGACTCATCGGTGCACCCCCGCGGCGGCGGTGTCTCGCGCGCCCGCTGCACTGTCCGCGGGAGCCGCGCGCCGGGCGCTGTCAGCCCGAATCGCTGCCGGCGCGGCCGACCTGGCGGCGGGCGAATTGAAGTACGGGGACGGACGTGTAGGACCACGCCGCGTCGGGCCGGGAACCTTGTCGCCCGTCACGCCCGGCGCCGCCAGAGGCCCGACCTGCACCGCCCCGCCGCTCTGGAGAGCACGCAGGTAGTTCACCACGTCCCAGCGATCCATCTCCTCGATTCTGTTGTACGTCGGCATCAGCCCGCGGCCGTTTCTGATCATTCCGTAGATGTATCCGTCGCTGCGCGCGCGAGTCCCATCGCCGGCGATGTTGATGCCGGGCATGCCGAACTTGGTCGCGGTGCCGTCGCCCATGCCGCGATCGCCGTGACATACCGCGCAGTTGATCTGGTAGTACATCCGCCCGTTCGCGAGCGAGGCGGGCGCGGCCGGCGTCGGGTTCGACAGCCCGGACATGGAATCCACCGTGCTCGGCAGCGGGCTGTACGAGATCTCGAAGCCGCTCACCCGCGTGCCCGAAGTCGTAACCGATCCCTGCGGATTGCCGCGCGACGCGGTGAGCGTGTCGCGGCTATCCCATGGATAAATCACGGGCTGCTTCTTGAAATCCGAAAACCACTCACAACCGCCGAGGGGAATGAGCGCCAGCAACAACGCTCGGGACGCGAGCCTGCGGCAGCGCGTCGGGATTGTGCCGGCAAAGGCGGCGTGAGCGGTTGCAAGGGCGCCGGTCACGGCGCGCTTGCGACCGTCTCTAGCCGCCGAGCCCGGCACAACCCGACGCGCGGACCATGGCGAGCTAGCGCTCATCGCTCCCTCCGGACTTCGCTCGCGCCATTGGCGCGCAAAAGGTCCTCGCACTTTGCCGCGTCTTCAGGATCGCACTGCACCCACACGCCGAAGTCGCCGTGGCTGAAGCGCCCGTCGTATCCGACCGTGTGCGTCACCTTCGGCAGCCTCGAGTTGATGAACATCCCAGCAACCGTGGACAGCGCGCCCACGAGCACCATCACCTCGAACCCGATGATCGTGTAAGGAACCCACGACGCGACCGGCTTGCCGCCGACGACCAGCGGCCAGTAGTCCGATATCCAGATCGCGATCCAGTAGCCGAACGTCACCCCGAGCAGCCCGCCGATGAGCGTGAACCGGCGCACGGCACTCGGCGGCGCCGAGATCACGTGCTCGAGCTCGTGGCGCGGCGTCGGCGAGTACACGGTGACAGCGCCGAAGTCGGCCTTCTTCAAATCCTCGATCGCCTCGACCGCCGAATCGAGCTCGCGGAAATGCCCCAGGACGCCGCGCATTACTCGTGCTCCCCCGGCGTCTCGCGCTCGTAGTCAACGTGCTGCCCCGACACGTCGATCCCGTGATCGTGCGGCTTCTTGAGTCGCGGCTTCACTATCTCTTTTACCTCGGCGATCGCGATCACCGGGAACTGCTTGATGAACAGCAGGAACCACATGCTGAACCAGCCGAAGCTGCCGAGCAGAATGGCATAATCCACCCACGTCGGACGGTACCCCGACCACTGCCACGGCTCGAACTCGTGCGACAGAGACGGCACGACGATGACGAATCGCTCGAACCACATCCCGATGTTGATGAAGATCAAGAGGATGAACAACCAGGTCGTGTTGCGCCTGAGCTTCTGCGAGAACAGCGACAGCGGCAGCACCATGTTGCAGGTGTACAGGATCGCCGACGCCCACCACCACTGGCCGAAGATGCGGTTCCAGAAGTAGTCCTGCTCCACCTGGAGACCGCTGTACCAGGCGATGAACCACTCGACCATGTACGCGCAGCCGACGACCAGCGACGTGAACAGGCACAGCTTCGCGGCCGCGTCCAGGTGGTTGAGCGTGACATAGTGCTGCAGCCGGAACCACTTCCGCAGCGGGATGATGATCGTGAAGACCATCCCGATGCCCGAGAAGATCGCGCCCGCGACGAAGTACGGCGGGAAGATCGTGGTGTGCCAGCCCGGCGGGAGCCCCATCGCGAAGTCGAAGGAGACGACCGAGTGCACAGACAGCACTAGGGGCGTCGAGAAAGCGGCGAGGAACAGATACGCCCGCGCGAAGTGGCGCCATTCCCTGTCCGAGTTTCTCCATCCCAGCGACAGCACGCCGTAAATCCTCCGGCGGATCGGGTTCCTCTCCCGGTCGCGAAGGACCGCGATGTCCGGGATCAGCCCGATGTACAGGAACGTCGACGACACCGTGAGGTACGTGAGGATCGCGAACACGTCCCACACGAGCGGGCTCTTGAAGTTCGGCCAGAGATAGCGCCAGTTCGGATACGGGATCAGCCAGAAGAACTTCCACGGCCGGCCGAGGTGCAGGATCGGAAACAGTCCCGCGGTCATGACCGCGAAGACGGTCATCGCCTCGGCGCAGCGGTAAATCGTGGTCCTGAAGCCGGCGCGGAACAGGTACAGAATCGCGGAGATCAGCGTGCCCGCGTGGCCGATACCGACCCAGAAGACGAAGGTGATGATGTACACGCCCCACATCACCGGCGGGTTGTAACCCGCGACTCCGAGACCCGAATAGATCTGGTACATCCACGCCGCGATGCCGAGCAGCAGGAATCCCACGGCGGTGAACAGCCCGATGTACCAGGCGGCCGTCGGACTCAGTGTCGCCGCAATCTCGTTGTCTACCTGCTCGTAATCCCTGACCGCGGGAAGCTGCACGTCCGCCGA
>DATLBG010000008.1:0-26181 GCA_035527035.1 Gemmatimonadaceae bacterium
CAGGCACAACTCAGGAACAGGCGAAGACAATGCGGCGGCGCATTTGCGATCGCTTACCATCGGTCACGAAGTCATGGTTCCCGTAACAAAAGGAAAGCTGGACTTCGGACCGTGGCAGCGCGTGTTCTATGGAGAGTGGGACGGCCAGCGGCCCAAGCGGGTGGTCTACAAGGCGATGGGAATTGGTGCATCGGCAGAGCGGAAAAACGGATGAGCGTTACCAGACTCTCGCCCCTCCGCTTGCCCGCTCCTTCGCTCCCCCGGCCCACCACCCTTACGCAAACCGTTGTGGCACCATAGATTAGGCTCCGGCCACTCAGGGAGGCGCGAGCATGGAGCCCGCGGCGCCAGGGGTGACCGGTCAATGACGGTGTCGGCGTGATCGGTGCCGCCCTCGAATACTGCGCCATGCGCAGTGGGGCGAGCCGGTCTACGTACGCACCGCGAACCGCCTCGCCAGCGAGTGCCGCGCTTGCCGACCGAACCTCGGTCGGGCGGACCATGCTGGTGGGAGCACGGGTGATGCGCTGCGCAGCAGACACACCCGCTCACATACCTGCGTCACGTGACGCAAGGGACAGCATGAATCAACGCTCTTCGCGGAATGGACCGTCGCGCTCCGGCGCGGCGCTCATCCACCGCGGACCACAGGCGCTCACAGCGCCTCACGCTTCGGCCGGCTACGCGCCGTCGATGCACGCTCCAAATGCCGCACTGCTCATCGACTTCGACAACGTCACGATGGGCATCCGGTCCGACCTGCAGAGCGAGCTGAAGAACCTCCTCTCTTCCGAGATAGTCAAGGGAAAGGTCTCCGTTCAGCGCGCGTACGCCGACTGGCGCCGGTATCCCCAGTACATCGTTCCGCTCGCCGAGGCGTCGATCGATCTCATCTTCGCGCCCGCTTACGGATCGTCGAAGAAGAACGCGACCGACATCCGCCTCGCGATCGACGCCCTCGAGCTGGTATTCACGCGTCCCGAAATCGGTACCTTCATCCTTCTTTCCGGCGACTCCGACTTCTCCAGCCTCGTCATCAAGCTGAAGGAGTACGGCAAGTACGTCATCGGAGTGGGAATCAGGGAATCGTCGAGCGACCTGCTCGTGCAGAACTGCGACGAGTATTACAGCTATAACGCGCTCGCCGGGCTCGTGAAGAGCGGCGACGAAGAGGTCGTTCCCCGCGACCCGTGGGAGCTCGTGACCGCTGCGGTCGCGCACATGAAGAAGAACGGCGACGTGATGCGCGCGGACCGGCTGAAGCAGGTGATGCAGCAGATGGACAGCTCCTTCGACGAGAAGAATCTCGGGATGTCCAAGTTCTCGCGCTTCGTCACAGAAGCCGCGCAGAAGAAGCTGCTGACGCTGAAGAAGATGGAGAACGGCCAGATCGAGATCGACGCGCCGAGCGCGGGAATTCACGCAAAGGCCGACGCCGGAGTTCCAGCCGCGCAGCCCGCGCGCGCCGGCGAGCCTGCCCGCGAGCGCGGTGGCAGGGGCAGCCGCTCGCGCGGTGGCCGGGGCAGGGGTAGGGGCGCGCCGGATGTCGATGGAACGCCCGCGGCTGCACCGGGCGCACCGAGCGCACCGAGCGTGGCGAGCGTGCCGAGCCTCCCGGAGTTCACGGTCGGTGATCAGCTCGGTCTCGCTGCCGCGTCACGCACGACGGCGAGCGAGAGCGCTGCACCGTCGCGCGGCATCTCGCGCGGGCGCGCTCCGATCCGCGGGCGCAGGTCGTCTCCTCCGGTCAACCTGCTGTCGGTGGGAGTGGTGGAGCTGAACAACGAGGCGGCCCCTGCCGGCAGACCCGCCGGGAACGGCGAAGTGCCTGCGGAATCCGACGCGCCGACAACCGGGCGCCCGCGCAGACGCGGCCGCACGCGCAGCGGCGCCGCGAAGGCCGCATCGGCGGAGACGACGGCGGACGCCGAGACGAGCGCTCCGCGGGCCAGCGTGGCGAAGAAGCCGCGCGCTCCGAGGCGAAAGCCAAAGAAAGACGCGGATGCGTCGCCGGCGCCCTCTGGCGCGGACGAGAGTTGAGCAAGAACGCCGCGCCCACCGCGCGGCGTTCTAGTTTGGGGCCGATTCTGCCCGCGACATTCTACGATCGTGACACCGAGCAGGTGTCGCGCGATCTGCTCGGCTGCGTGCTGGAGTGCGGCTCTTCATCAGGGAAAACGGCGGGCGTGATCGTCGAGACCGAGGCGTATATCGGCGAGCACGATCCGGCATGTCACGCGGCCGCCGGCCGAACGAAGCGAACCGATCCGCTGTATGGTCGGCCGGGGATCGCGTACGTGTACTTCATCTACGGGATGTACTGGTGCGTGAACGCCGTCACCCGCGCGGAGGGTCTGCCCAGCGCGGTGCTCATTCGCGCGGTGGAGCCGGTCGCCGGGATCGAATTGATGCGCGCGCGGAGGCCAAGAGTGAAATCGGAGCGTGATCTCACCAACGGACCGGGAAAGCTGTGCATCGCGCTCGGGATCGGACCGGAGCACAACGGCGCGAGCCTGCAGCGCGGGGCGCTGGTGATTCGCGCGGGAGATCGGGTGCCGGATCGCGATGTCGTGATCGCGCCGCGAATCGGGATAAAAAAAGCGGCCGATTGGCCGCTTAGATGGTATGTGAGGGACAACGAATTCGTGTCCAGGCTTTAGCTCCTGGAATATTCCATAGGGAATATTCCAGGAGCCTGTTTACCTGGCCACCGAGCTTCCAAAATTGTACCGAACGCCGACATCCCAGCCGACCATCGGCCCTTCATTGAGCAGGAACCGTCTGCTCGCCGGGGTCGCCGTGATCTGGGTGAACAGCGCGGCCCGGGAGAACTGCGCCTGCGCACCGGCGAGGCCCAGGATTGCTGCCCGGCTGCGTTGGTCATCGATCGCCGTGCGAACGGCGTTGCCTCCGGTGTTGCCGGCGCTGTCCGCGACCGCTATCGCTCTACCAACAACGTTTAGCGACATTCCCAGCCCGGCGTAGGGCCGGATCATTCCGAAGGCGCGCGGTGACACGACCGCCGCGAATCCGAAGCGACGCAAGTTGCGGATGTCGACCTCGCGGCGGCCGGACGGGAGAGATGGATCGTCCACCGAGCCGCGGATGTCGAAGCTCGAGTGGTCGGCGAACACCCAGAGCCCGCCCTGATTACGAGTGATCAGCCACTCTGCGCCGATGCTCGGCGCCCATGTGCGCGCGGTCTCTGCGGTGCTTACGGACAGAGTTCCGACCTTCGCTCCCCAGAACCACGAATTGCGGAACGGGCGCGACTCCTGCGCCTGCACGGTCGTCGCGAGCAACGCGGTGAGGCCCAGCGCTCGGATCATCGAAGCCAAAGGCATGACATTCCTCATTTGAGTAGTCCGACTTTCTTGCCGGCGACCTTGAACGCGGCGATCGCCTCGTCCAGGTCCGCTCGGGTGTGGGCCGCGCTGACCTGACAGCGGATGCGCGCTTCCCCCTGGGGCACGACCGGAAAGCCGAAGCCCGTTACGAAGACGCCCTCCTCCAGCAACATGTCACTCATTCTCATTGCCATCGCGGTTTCGCCGACGATAATGGGCACGATCGGCGTTTCACCGGGAAGGGGCGCAAACCCGGCCTCGGTGATCGCGGCCCGGAAGTAGTTCGCGTTTTCCCGGAGCTCCGTGACGCGTTCGGGATGCGCACGCAGAAACTCGACCGAAGCGAGGGCGCTGGCCGCTACGGTCGGAGGGAGCGCGTTGGAAAAGAGCTGCGGGCGCGAGCGTTGCGTGAGCATGTCACACAACGCCGCGGATCCGGCGACGAAGCCTCCCGCGGCGCCGCCCAGCGCCTTGCCAAGCGTAGACGTGATCACGTCGACTTCGCCAACCAGGCCGAAGTGCTCGGGCGTTCCGCGCCCGGTCGCGCCCAGCACGCCGGTGCCGTGCGAGTCATCCACGACGACGATCGCGTCGTGCTCTCGCGCGACGTCCAGTATCTCCGGCAAGCGGGCGATGCTTCCTTCCATGGAGAAGACGCCATCCGTCCATATGACGCGCCGGCGGGCGCCCTTTGCCGCGATCAGCTTCTGCCGCAGATCGTCAATGTCGGAGTGCTTGTACACGCCCGTCTCGCACTTGCCGATGGCTTTGGCGAGGCGCATCGAGTCTATGATCGACGCGTGATTCAGCGAGTCGGAAACCACGAAGTCGCCCTGCTCGACGATCGTCGCCGTCAGTCCTTCGTTAGCGTTCCAGGCGGAAACGTATGACAGCGACGCATCCGTTCCCACCAGCTGCGCCAGCGCCGCCTCGAGGTCGCGGTGGATCGTGAAGGTGCCGCAGATGAATCGGACGCTGCCGGTCCCTGCTCCGAACCTGTCGAGCGCGGTCCGGCCGGCGGCGACCACCGCCGGCTCGTTCGCGAGTCCCAGATAATTGTTCGACGACAGGATGAGAACCTCGCCGCGCCCCTCCATCGTCACGCGCGCGCCCTGCGGAGAATCGAGATGGTTGAGGCGCTTGTACACACCCTCGGCGCGCAGCTCGTCCAGTCGCTGCTCGATCTGTTTGGTGAAGCCCGCGTTCAGCGTCATGGCTGTGCTCAGCCTATCTCGAAGATGACCTTGCCCGCGTCGCCACCCTTGATCGCCGCGATCGCGGCATCGGCTTCCTCGAGCGGAAAGCGGTGGGTGATGACCGGTGTTGGATCGAACTCGCCCGAACGGAGCAGCCGGGTCACCTGATGCCAGGTGTCGTACATGCGGCGGCCGACGACGCCGTATATGGTGATCCCCTTGAAGATCACCTCGGTAGCGAAGTCCACCTGGATGGGCGCGGCTGGAATCCCGAGCATTTGCACTCTGCCGCCAACCCGCACCAGCGCGAACGCCTGATGCACGGCCGGATCCACGCCCGACATCTCGAGCACGACGTCCGCGCCCAGCCCGCCCGTCGCGCCCATTACTTCACCCTTGAGCCGGGACGGATGTACCGCGACGTGCGCGCCCATCTTCCGCGCCAGCTCGAGGCGCTTCTCGTTCACGTCCGACGCGATCACGCGCGCCGCGCCGGCGGCGCGGCACACGCCGATCGCGAACAGCCCGATCGGCCCGCAGCCGGTGATCAGCACGATCGCGCCGGGTATCTCCGCGGTGAGCGCTGTGTGCACGGCATTGCCGATGGGATCGTGAATACCGCCGACGTCGTACGACGTGGCCTCGTCCAGGTGCCACACGTTGCTGGCCGGCATCGCGATGAACTCGGCGAAACAACCGTCTCTGTCCACGCCGATGATCTTGGTGTGCGGGCACACGTGCGCATTGCCCGTCCGGCACAGCAGGCACCGCCCGTCGACGATATGTCCCTCCGCCGTGACTCGATCGCCTTCGTGCACGTCGGTGACGAGCTTGCCGACGGCGGCGACTTCGCCCGCGAACTCGTGTCCCACGACAAACGGCGGCTTGCACCGGCCGCTGGCCCAGTTGTCCCACTCGTAGATGTGGACGTCGGTGCCGCACACGCCGGCCCGCGACACGCGGATCAGCACTTCGTCATCGCGAATATTCGGAATTGGAACGTCGCGCAGTACGAAGCCCGGCGCCGCCTTCTCCTTAACGAGAGCCTTCACAAATGCGGTGTGTGGATTGTGGTTTGTAGTTCGTGCACTGATTGCGTTCCGCTATGAAGAAAGCATCCCGTGAGTAAACTCACAAGCGAGCAGAAATGAAAACGCGACGCATAACCCTCGCTCACGACACATGAATCGCGGAAACCAAAATCCAAAAACCAAAATCCGTGTTGCACATTAGCTATTGCGTGATTGACACGACAATTCCTATATTCGCGTCGATCACGGTTGCAAACACGTTGTTCGTGGATGCGACGTGATCGTGCAACGTTCGAAGTTGCAATCGCTGTGCTCGCCGGTCCACCGGTGGACCTGTGAGAAATCCACTCCTGAATGGAGCGAGACGATGGCAGCCAGAAAGAAGAGCTCGGGTCGGAAGAAGTCTGCGGGCCGCAAGACGGCGCGCAAGGGATCGGCCCGCAAGAAGAGCACGGGCCGCAAGACCGCCCGCAAGAGCGCGCGGAAGAGCTCGGCCAAGAAGCGCAAGCGCTAGACGCGCTGCCGCCGCTCGTCGGCGGAATAGATGAAGAAGAAAGCCGGCCTGTCGCCGGCTTTTTTCATTAGCGCGAGTATCTCGCGGTGGCGAGCTCGATGATCTTTTCGATCAGCTGATCGTACTGGATCCCGGACTCCGCCGCCGCGCGGGCGAACTCGCTCTGCGCTTCGAGATAACAGTTTGGGTTCACCTCGATGACGTAGATCTCTCCGGCCGCGTTCACCCTGAGGTCCACGCGCGCGTAGTCCCGCAGGCGCAGTGCGTTGAATGAGTCGATCGCCACCTTCTGCATCGCTTCCGCCTGCTCCTCGGTGAGGTCCGTTGGGAATATGGATTTGGTGCCGGCGAACTCCGCGCCCGACTCGTCGCCGTCGTCCCCCCACTTCGCCGCCCAGCTGGCGATGCGCGGCTTGTCTGGCGGAAAGCCCGTGAAATCAAGCTCGATGACCGGCAGCGCTTGCGGCGACGAATTGCCGAGCACGCCGACATAGAACTCGCGGCCCTCGATGAACTGCTCGGCGAGCACCGCCGACTGGTACTCCGTCTGAAGCGAGCTCATCGTCTCCAGCAGCTCCTTCACGTCGCGCACGACGGACTTGCCCGTAATCCCCAGCGATGCGTCCTCCTGCGGCGGCTTCATGATCAGCGGAAAGTCGATGTCACCGGCCCAGTCCACGTTCCCGCGGAACATCGTCGCGAATTTGGGCGTGCCGATCCCATGAAATGACAGGACCTTCTTGGTGAGCGTCTTGTCGCCGGCGACGATCAGCCCCGCCGGGCTCGAGCCGGTGTAGCGCAGGTCCAGAAGATTGAGCAGCGCCGCGACGTTGGACTCGAGCGCGCTGCGGCCGCCGAACGATTCGCACAGATTGAACACCAGATCGGGCGGCGACTGCGACAGCGCGGTCACCACCGGCTGAACCTGGTCGTCTACCACGATGCGCGCGGGCTCGTGTCCCAGGCGCGCAAGCGCCTCCTCTATCTGCCCGAGCACCGGATCGATCGGATCTTCCAGCGCGTCTTTCGTGTGCAGCAGCGTGATCTTCATTCGCCTGGGCGCTCTCCGGTAAAGTCGTCGGTGTAACGATAGTTCATCACCACTGCTGTTCCGAACGCGGTAAGCTCGATCAGCGTCGACGCCTCGCGCCCGCGAACGGCAAGATCCAGCGCGTCCGCGCGCTCCGCGACCAGGTCCACGAACTTGCGCACGACGGCGGGCGGCTCGCCAGTCCAGTACGCGATGCGCCCGACTATCTCGCGCCGATGAACGCGGATGAACTCTCCGGCGCGGTCGTGGTCGGGCAGTTCCGACGCTTTGCCGAACAGCGTCCGCAGGTCACCGTCGAAGATGCGGCGGTCGCTGACAGGGAGCTGGTCGTCGATGTCACGGTAATGCTCCGCCACCGTGTACTGCATCGCGGTGACGGGGAGGTCGTCGTCGGTGAGCTCTGGTGTCTCCGGCTGCACCTCGCCGACTTCGCCCAGAACCCGGTCGATGTACTCCAGCTTCTTCAGCGCGCCCCATCCCGCGTAATCCGATCGCCAGTCGAGATCCGGCGTGAGCCAGACGGCGAAAGTTTCGGCGAAATCCTCGTCGGGATGCTTCTGCGCGTACCATCCCAGAATGTGCCGCACGTACTGGTGAGTGAACGGATCCGACCTGTATCTGTCACGGTACGGACGCGAGTACGGGCCGAACACCTCGTGCCAGTCCGCGCGATCGTGAAGCCGGTACGCATAGTTGAACGCGTGACCGGCTTCGTGCCGCAGAAAGCGCATCACGTCGTTCTCGTCCTCGATGCCGTGCGCGAAGTCTTCTTCGATCCGCGCCAGCCGCGGATCAGCCAGGTAGAACGGAACTCCGATCAGCGGCGTTCCGTCCGGACAACCCCATTGGTCGCTCAGGTACACCGGCGGGCGGAAGGTCAGGCCACGCTGGTCCAACTCCACATACAGTTGCGTGACGAGCTTCTCCAGCACCGTGCCTTCAAGCGAAAGCCCGATGTCCGATATCCGCTGCGAAAGGAGCCGCTCGCGCTCGACTTCCCAGTCGCCGTCAGAGGTCACGCAGGCGCCTATGGGCAATGGTCATACCGTACAAAGCATGCAAAAATCCCCGTCGCGCCGGGCAACGGGGATCTGACGTTTCCAAATGAAGCGACCTGTTCCGATCCTATCCTATAGTAGTGGCCTCAGGCGGCCCTGATTTTGGCGGGCGCCTCGACCGGTGCCGGCCCCCAGACGTATTCGAGGACCACAGGAACGGGCTCCGACCGCTCGCCACGGGAGATGACGATTCCGATCGGCTCGTACTTGTCGGGCAGACTGGTTTTTTTCATGTGGCCTCGTGAGTGCTGCGTTCGCAAACCTTAAAGGCACGGGCAGGGCCACAACGGGGGTTAACGGTAAGATGTTGATTGGTAACTGGTTACGCATAACAGGCCGAGACAACCGCGGCCAAAAGTGTCGCAAAAGGACACGTTCAGGCGCATCGCTGTGTCAATTCGCTACGCCGCGGCCTTCCTAGCAAGAAAGGTCCGGGCGGTCCCGCTTTCCCGTTCAATCTCTACCGTCCACCCCGAGTACCGCGCCCGCAGCTCGTCCACCGTCACCGAGCCGGCGCCGGTCAGGATGGTCTCGAAGAGATGGACGCCGCCAGCTTTTGTGGCAACCTGCAGCGATTCGATGACGCGACCGCGGTCGTGCGGAGTCAATGAGGCGAGGGTGTCGCTGGGGCAGACCACTGCTGTCAACGGCGTAGGCGACCAGGTGCCGAGATCCGCCACGCACGCTTCGATGCGTGAGTTGAGTCCAGCCGCCGCCGCTGCAGCCACGACACGGTCCACGCAGTCTTCCTCTTCATTGATCGCGGTGACCGCGCATCCGTGGGCCGCGAGATAGATCGCGGCGCGCTCGCACTCGGATCCGGCAACGAGCACGTGCGTGTCCGCGCCTTGCTTTATCTCACGGACGATCGGGCCGTCGGGCGCGAATCCCCACGTCTCGGGCTTTCGATATTCCGCCAGCCGCTTGAGCCGTTTGCGCAGCCACGTGCTGTACTTCGGCAGCTTGACCCTGCGAGCGATCAGGCGATCGACTTCGGCGCAGAGCGTGAGCTCTTCGGGCTCGTATTGGGCCTGCGAGCGCAGGACCGCGACCGCCTCGTCGGCGATGCCGAGCAACGACGGACGCGAGACCGAGTCCTTGTAACGCTCGATCTCCGACTCGACGAAGACCTGGTATTCGTGTCTTAGTGAGCGGAGCTGGTGATGCGGCATCGATGCACCGGAAAAATCCAAAGGTAGGACAGTCGGCTAGCGACGCAAGTAAAATAATCCCGACCAGGTCAGTCCAACGCCTGCAGCAGCGCGCCCTTGATGTAGCTCGTTTCCGGAATCGTGACGATCTCGGGATGATCGCTCGGCTGGCCCGTCATCGCCCGGATGGCGAGCGTTCTGCCCGAATCCGCAGCGGCCTCCGCCAGCATTCCGAAGAAAAGATCACGGCCCAGGTGAAAGCTGCAGCTCGCGGTGAACAGGTAGCCGCCCTCGGAGAGCAGCCGCATGCCGCGCAGATTTATCTCCTTGTAGCCCCTTAGCGCTCCGGCAAGCGACTGCCGCGTCTTCGCGAACGCCGGCGGATCGAGGACGATGGTGTCGTATCGCGCGCCCTGCGCCTCGCTGTCGCGCAGAAATTCGAACGTGTCGGCTTCAACGAGCTCGATGTTGCCGAAACCGTTCAGCGCCGCGTTCGCCCGCGCGCGGTCCAGCGCCGGCGCCGAGGAGTCGATCGCAATGACAGTGTCGGCCCCACCGGCGAGATGCAGCGCGAACGAGCCGTGGTAGCTGAAGCAGTCGAGTGCGCGGCCGCGCGCTATGCTCCTCACCAGCGCGCGGTTCTCCCGTTGATCCAGGAACGCCCCCGTCTTCTGCCCGTCCCACGGCGCGGCGAGATATCGCACGCCGTTCTCCTCGACTTCGATCTCCCGCGGAACCTGTCCATGCAGAGCTTCCACGCTGCGCGGCAGCCCTTCGCGTGCGCGCACGGCCACGTCGTTCCGCGCGAGAATCCCGGCGGGCTCGACGAGCGCTACGAGCGCGTCCACGATCTCCCGGCGATAGGCCTCCAGTCCGGCGCTCAGCAGCTGCACCACCAGATACTCCCCGTACCGGTCGCAGACGAGCGAGGGGCAGCCGTCCGCCTCGCCGTGGACGAGCCGGTACGCGCTCGCCGATCCGCCCAGCCCGCTCCTCCGCCTGACCGCGGCACCCAGCCGCGCGTGCCACCACTTCGAATCGATCTGCGCGTCGGGATTGGAGTCTATCATGCGCAGGGAGATTTCCGACTTCGGGCTCCACAGCGCCACGCCGAGCGGCTTCCCCCTCGCGGACACCACCCGCACCGCGGCGGCGGAATCCGCCCGCTCCAGCACGTCGCTGCGGAAAATCCACGGATGGCCGGCGGCCCAGCGCTTCTCTGCCTTCCGGTTGACGGTGACGGAGTCCACAACGGGAAGTTAGCGGGCCCCGGGGCCGGGGAGCGGTGCCTCGGTTCTTGCATTACAGGGGCCCACGAATGCTCCCGATCTTCCAGTTCGCCGCCGGCGCGGCCGCGGCCCTAGTGTTCATGCGCCAGCGGCGCATCTACAAGCAGGCTCTTCGCCTCGGCTCCGCCACGCTCGAGACGCTGTTGAACGCCATCGACGCCACCGACGAGGATACGGGCCAGCACGTTCGGCGCGTCGCCCAGTATGCGCTGGAGCTGGCCGACGCGGCCGACCTGTCGGAACACGAGAAGCGCAGCGTCGAGCGCGTGGCCCTGTTTCACGACATAGGCAAGATCCACGAAGCATTGTTCGACATTCTCCACGACACTTCCAAGCTGTCGCCCGAAGAGCGGAAGGTCGTCATGACGCACCCGCGGCGTGGCGCCGACGTGCTCGGACCGCTGGAAGCGTTCTATCCCGATCTACCCGCCGGAGTCCTCGCCCACCACGAGCGATGGGACGGCACGGGGTATCCACGCGGGTTGAAGGGCTGCCGCATCCCCCTGACTGCGCGCATCGTCGCGATCGTGGACTCGTACGATGCGATCATCAATCACCGGAGCTACAAGGGCGCGCGCAGCATGAAAGAGGCGAAGGACGCGCTGATCGCCGGTCGCGGAACGCAATTCGATCCGGATCTGGTGGACCTGTTTCTCTCGCCGATCGTGCAGGAGTGCGTCGCCGAAATCAAGATTGACGCCGGTGGTCGCGGCAGGAAGGACAACCGCCGGGGAGAGCGGGTTCAGTCGGCGCCCGATCTTATTTTTCGATGGCGGCCCGCAAGACCCGGGCAGCGCTCCCGGGGTCTGGTGCGCCGAACAGCGCGCTGACCGCCGCCACTCCGGCGAGCGACGGACAGTTCTCGAGGAGGGAACGCGCGTTCGTCGCGGTGATCCCGCCGATCGCTACCGCCGGCACGCCGGCCAGTCTTTGCAGCTCGTTTATTTCTTCGTGTGACAGCGGCGCGCCCGCGTCGGTCTTGGACGGCGACAGGAAGGCAGGCCCGATTCCCACGTAGTCCGCGCCTTTCGCAACGGCGAGCTCCACCGCCGAGCCGAGCGACGCGCCGATGACGAACGACGGCGGCGCGAACGATCTGATCGCGCTCACCGGAAGATCGTCGACACCGACGTGTACCCCCGCCGCTCCGCCGATGATCGCGATGTCTGCGCGGTCATTCACAATGACCGGCACAGGCAACGTCTCGACGAGGTGACGCACCAGCTCCAGAAGCTCGCGACCACCGGCGTCCTTTGCGCGGACCTGGACCAGCGTCGCGCCGCCGCGCACAGCGGCCGCTATCCGCGCACTCCACCGAGCGGCGTCGGAACCGGGCTCGTCGGTGACGGCGACGAGCCGCAGCCATTCAGGGCTTGCGGGCAGCGGCTTGCGGTCGGGCAGCAGCGCGCGCGCTGCCGGCGGGCGGATTAGCGGAGCGCAGTCGCGCCCGCACGGCGTTGTGCTGCTCGAGCGAGCGCGTGAATTCGTGATGACCGTCGGGATGCGCGACGAAGTACAGATGATCCGCCGTGGCGGGAAACAATGCCGCGCGAATGCTCTCGCCGCCGGGAGACGAGATGGGTCCGGGCGGAAGTCCAGGATATTTGTAGGTGTTGTACGGCGAGTCTATCTCGAGGTCCCTCAGCATCACCCGCTCGGCGTGGATGCCATGCGCGTATTGAACCGTCGGATCGGCCTGCAGCGGCATCCCGATCCTCAGCCGGTTGTGATAAACGGCCGAGATGATCGGGCGCTCCCGCGGCAGCTTCGCCTCTTCCTCGATGATCGAAGCGAGCGCCATGATCTGATTCCTGCTCATCGCCAGCTCGGCGAGCCGCGCGTCCCACTTTGGATCCCACTCCCGCTCGAACCGGCGCACCATCTCGCTCACCGCGCGCGCGGGGGCAGTTCCCTCGGGGAATGCATAGGTGTCGGGAAAGAGGTAGCCCTCGAGAGTCGGTGTCGGCACGTTGAGGCGTCTTCGCAGCGCGGTGTCTCTCGCCGCGGCGAGCACCGAATCGGGTGGAGCGTCGAGCGCCTTGCCGACGAGTGCCGCGATCTGCGCGAGCGCGAGACCTTCGGGTATGGTCACGCTCCGCACCAGCCCGCGGCCACCGATCAGCGCGCGCATGATCTCCGGCCACGGAGTCCCGCGCTTCATCAAATACGTTCCCGGCTTCAACGCCCGATCGTTGCCGCTGACGCGCCCGTAGATCCGGAAGCCGGTGGAAGTGGATATGAGCTGCGCCGAAGCGAGCGATTCCGCGGCCACGCGCATCGTCGCTCCTTCCGGGATGACGACGCGGATCGGCTGTCCTTCGGGCCTGCTGCAGCCGAGCATTGCGCAGAGCACAAGGACGCGGCGGATCATGCTTCGGGTCCCCGCGGAGACGAGTCGAGCGCGTACTGCAGGAGTATCGCGGCGGACAGGGAGTCCACATCGCCTTTGCGGCCCCGCGTGCTCCCGCCCATGTCGCGAACCACCCGCAGCGCCGCGGCGGTGGTGAACCGCTCGTCCACCAAGCGCGTAGGAAGGCCGGTGCGCTTCTCGAGCTCCTGCGCGAGCGCGCGCACTTCCGCCGTGCGCTCGGTCTCGTTGCCATCGCCGTCGAGGGGGAGCCCCAGCACGAACTCGCGCACCTCCAGCTCGCGCGCGCGCACGACGATCTCGTTCACGGGAACCCGCTTGCCTCGGCGCCGTGCGATGAAGCCAGCCGGCGCGGCGATCATCGCGGACGGATCGCTTACCGCGATGCCGATGCGGCGCTCGCCGTAGTCGATTCCCATCACGCGTCTCTCCGCCGCCGCTTCAGCCACCCTGAGCCATCTGCACGAAAAATTCCTTGTTGTCCCTGGTGCGTTTCATCTGCTTCAGCAGGAACTCGATCTGCTCGGGCTCCGGCATGTCGGACAGGAAATTCCGAAGCAGGAACACCCGGTTGATCTCGGCCTGAGTGAGCAGCAGCTCTTCCTTGCGGGTACCGGACTTGAGGATGTCCACGGCGGGGAAAATCCGCCGGTCGGCGATCTTGCGGTCGAGCACCAGCTCCATGTTGCCGGTGCCCTTGAACTCCTCGAAGATCACGTCGTCCATGCGCGAGCCCGTCTCGATAAGGGCGCTCGCGATGATCGTGAGCGAGCCGCCGCCGTCGATGTTGCGCGCCATCCCGAAAAACCGCTTCGGCTTGTGCAGCGCCGTGGCCTCGACGCCGCCAGACAGGATCTTGCCGGAATGCGGCGCCACGGTGTTGTGCGCGCGCGCCAGCCGCGTGATCGAGTCGAGCAGCACCACCACGTCCCGGCCGTGCTCCACCAGCCGCTTCGCTTTCTCCAGAACCATGTCCGCGACCTGCACGTGCCGGTCCGCCGGCTCGTCGAAGGTGGAGCTTATGACTTCGGCGCGCACGGCGGTCGCGATCATCTCGGTGACCTCCTCGGGCCGCTCGTCTATCAGCAGCACGATGATGGTCACCTCGGGATGGTTCTCCGCGATCGCATTGGCGATCTTTTCGATCAGAATCGTTTTGCCCGCGCGCGGCGGCGCCACGATCAGGCCGCGCTGTCCCTTGCCGATGGGCGCAATGATGTCCACGACCCGCATGCTCAGGTCGCCGTCGCTGGTCTCGAGGCGCAGACGCTCGTCCGGATACTTGGGCCGCAGGTTGTCGAACGCGACGCGGTCCTTCGCGCGCTCGGGGTCGTCGCCGTTGATCTGCTCGACCTTGAGCAGCGCCAGATACTTCTCCCACGGCTTGGGAGGACGGACCTGGCCGTATACGCTGTCGCCGGTTCGAAGGTTGAACCGCTTTATCTGCGACGGTGACACATAGATATCGTCCGGGCCGGGCAGGTAATTCCAGTTCTGGCTGCGGAGAAAGCCATAGCCTTCGGGCAGCAGCTCGATGACCCCGTCGCCGCGCAGCGTGATGCGCGTGTCGAGCAGGCTCTGCTCGATCCGGAAGATGAGCTCCTGCTTGCGCAGAGTGCCGACGTTGAGGATCGCGAGTCCGTCGGCCATCTGTTGCAGCTCTGTTACCGACTTCCGCTTCAAGTCGGAGATGTCCACTTGCGGGGGGATTGTCGTCATGGCGAGCGCTGGGCGCTCAGCAGAGTCGGAGGGAGTGGAGTCGGCGCGGGAGGGAGGGTGCTGCGGGGTACCAGGGGAAGGAAGCACGATCGATGCCTCCGTTGGGCCGAACCTACGTCGGGCCGGCTCCGCGGTCAAGCTAGAACACGATGTACCTGAATGGATGCTTCTTGAAGTCCGCGATCAGCTCGGCGAGCCGTTGTCGCGTCACGGCGAGCTCTTCCTGTACCGCCTCATCGTTCATGGCGCGTCCGGCGGTGCCCCGTGATTCCTCGAGCGCCTGTTGCAGCGACGCCACTTCGTCGCGGACGCTCTCCAGTGCCGCCCCGAGGGACTTGTCGCGTCTGAATTTGCCGACGTTGCCGCGATCAGACGACAGCAGCAGGGCAATCGAGTCCATGTTCGCCCGCACCGAGCTGAAGCGCGCGCCGAGCGACGGGTCGTTCATGAACAGGCCGACAGTTCCCCGGCCGCGAGTCAGGCGAGCGTTGAAGCGCGAAAAATCCGCGGCCACCCGACCCATGTCGCGCGGGCCTTCCACAGCCATCGCCCCGAAGGTGCCGCGCGCGGTCTTCATGTCTTCCATTACTGCGGTGAACTCATCCCTCAGCTTGCCTACGTCCTTTCCGACCACCGCGAGCTGCGCCATCACTCCTTCGGAGACGCGAAACGCGCCGGCATACAGCGTGTCGCCCGCCTGCAGCCGCGGCGAAGCGCTGGATCCCGCCGACACCTTGAGGACCGGTTGGCCGAGAAACGTTCCCAGCGGCCCGATCTGCACGGGCGAGTCCCGGCGAATGAGCGGCATCGCCTCCTCGAGTATCGCCGCCGTAATCAACAAACGCTCCGTCGTGTCGGTGGACGGCGGCCGGAAGACGATGCTCTCAACCTTTCCGACCCGCTTGCCAGACAGATAGACCTCGCCTCCCTCCATGAGCCCGCCCGTCGCGTCCGCCGCGACGTAGACGGTGACCTTCTTTCCGCGGATCCCGCCTATCTGCGCGAACAGGAGGACGCCGAGGATGACCAGAATGATCCCCGCGAGCCCGATCAGCCCGATCCTGAGCTCCCGCCAGCGGGTTACTTCCGCCATGCTGCGATCAGAAATGCGGGGAGCACGAGGCGGCGGATGGGCGCATGCTCGCGGCTGGGGGCTGGTTGTTTCAAGTGCGCGCGGCGGGACTCGAACCCACGACCTTCTGCTCCGGAGGCAGACGCTCTATCCAACTGAGCTACGCACGCGTAGATCCGACGGCAAGGAACTCTCATTCTAGCAGTTGAAGGGCGTGGAATCAACGCGCGTGCCGCGATTAAGTTTGCCCCATGAGCGCATCAGCCAGCAAACAAGTCACGGTCATCCCCGGCGACGGCATCGGCCCGGAGGTCGTGAAAGCCGCCCTCCGCGTCATCGAAGCGGCCGGAATCGAGCTGGAGATAGAGGTATGCGAGGCCGGAGCCAAGGTCTTCGCGGCCGGTAACGCCACCGGGGTGCCGCAGGAAACGATCGACTCGGTGCAGCGCACTGGAGTGCTGCTCAAGGGTCCGCTGGAAACGCCCATCGGGCACGGCGCCAAGAGCGCCAACGTCACTCTCCGGAAGCTGTTCGAGACATTCGGCAACATCCGGCCGGTGCGCACGCTCCCCGGAGTCAAGACGCCTTACAGCGACCGGAATCTCGACATCGTGATCGTGCGTGAGAACGTCGAGGATCTGTACTCGGGCGTCGAGCACATGCAGACGCCGGGCGTGGCGCAATGCCTCAAGCTCATTTCGCGAAACGGCTGCGAGAAGATCGTGCGGCTGGCGTTCGCGTTCGCGGTGGCCGAAGGCCGGCGCGTGGTGCATTGCGCCACGAAGGCGAACATCATGAAGCTGACCGAGGGAATGCTGCAGCACACCTTCGAGGACATAGCGCCGGAATATCCGGGGGTCGAAGCGAAGCACATTCTCGTGGACAACTGCGCCCACCAGCTCGCTATGCGTCCGGAGCAGTTCGACGTGATCGTGACGACGAACATGAACGGCGACATTCTCAGCGATCTTACATCCGGCCTCACCGGAGGACTCGGGTTCGCGCCGTCGGCGAACATCGGCAGCCGCGTTTCGATCTTCGAGGCGGTGCACGGCTCAGCTCCGGACATCGCCGGCAAGAACATCGCGAACCCTACGGCATTGCTGTTCAGCGCCGCGATGATGCTGCGGCACATCGGCGAGGGCGCTGCCGCTGCGTCCATCGAGCACGCTGTCGTTTACACCTTCGAGCAGGGCGTCCACACCGGCGACATGCTGGGCAAGGGTAATCCGGTCTCGACGACGGGATTTGCGGACGCCGTGATCGCCAACCTGGGTAAGCGCTCTTCGATCAGCTCCCAGCGCGAGCACGGACGAGTGAACGTTCCCCCGATGGTGGAGTCGGTGGAGTGCGTGCGACCGAAGTCGCGCCGCGTGGTCGGTGCCGACGTGTTCGTCGAATCGCTGCTCATGCCCGGCGACCTCGGCCGCAAGGTGGAAGGGCTCGTGGGCGATTCGCCGCTCAAGCTTGCCGGGATAGCCAATCGGGGCACCGCGGTCTATCCCGAAGTGGAAGCCAAGGTCGGCCTGGTGGATCACTACCGCTGCCGGTTCGTGTCGCGCGACGCCGGCAAGGACGTGGATGACGCTCAGCTCATAGACCTCATGCAGCGCCTCGCGCCGGAGCTGGCCTGGATGCACGTGGAGAAGCTCCAGCAGTTCGACGGCAAGGATGCGTTCAGCAAGTCCGCGGGCCAGGCGTAGCGCTCATGCCGCGGTGGGTGTGGCGCTCATTCCAGGAGCTCACGCCGGATGAGCTGTACGACATCTGTGCGCTGCGCCAGACTGTATTCGTCGTGGAGCAGAACTGCGCGTATCTCGACGCGGACGGGCGGGACCGCCGCTCACGGCATCTCTACACCCGCGACGCGTCCGGATTGCTCATCGCGTATCTGCGCCTGGTGGAGCCCGGCGTGAAGTATCCCGAGCCATCCCTCGGCCGCGTCATCACGCATCCAGGCGTCAGGCGAACAGGCGTCGGCCGCGCGCTGATGGCGGAAGGCCTCCGCGGGGCGGCGGAGTATTTTCCCGGTTCCGCAATCCGGATCGGCGCGCAGCTGTGGGCCGAGGAGTTCTATCGTTCGCTGGGATTCGAGCGCGTGGGTGAGGAATACATCGAGGACGACATTCCGCACGTGGAGATGCTCCGCCCGTAATCTTCAACGCAGGAAGATGAAGTGAGCGACATGACGTACGACCGGCGCGCTTTCATGGAGTATTTCGCGACCGCAGGCCTCGGCTCCACTCTCCTGCCTGGCGTTCTGTGGGCGCAGGTCGCGGCCGGCGCCGAGATCACCGCGGCCACCGTCAAATGCGCTGAAGAGATCGCGGGGCTTTCGTTCGACGACGACGAGCGCGAGATGATGGTTGCCGGCCTGCGAACCAACGAAGCGAGAATCCGCGCGCTGCACGCGGTGGAGCTGTCCAACGGCGAGTCTCCCGTCCTCACTTTCAATCCGCTTCCGCCTGGCAGGAGCATCCCGCCGGAGCCTCCGCGAACGGGCGCGCGCCGCGGGCCGGCACCGCGCATGGTTCCGTCGAACCTGGAAGAGCTCGCGTTCGCCTCCGTCGTGGAGCTGTCCGCGCTCATGCGCGCACGGAGGATCACTTCGAGCCAGCTAACGGACATGTATCTCGCGCGGATCAAGCGGCTCGATCCGTCGCTGCACTCCGTGATCACGCTCACCGAGGAGCGGGCTCGCGCGCAGGCGCGCGCCGCCGATCTGGAGATCGCGCGCGGAAGGTACCGCGGGCCGCTGCACGGAATTCCCTGGGGAGCCAAGGACCTGCTCGCTGTTCGGGGCTACAAGACGACGTGGGGGGCGGGTCCGTACCGCGAGCAAGTAATAGACGAGGACGCGACCGTGGTGCAGCGGTTGGACGCCGCGGGCGCGGTGCTGCTCGCCAAGCTCTCGCTCGGTGAGCTGGCGCAGGGGGACGTGTGGTTCGGCGCGATGACGCGGAATCCGTGGAAGCTCGACCAGGGATCGAGCGGGTCGTCCGCCGGGCCTGCGGGCGCGACGGCAGCCGGGCTCGTGGCGTTCGCCATTGGAAGCGAGACCCTCGGATCGATCTCGTCCCCGTCCACGCGCTGCGGCGTGACCGGACTGCGTCCCACCTACGGTCGCGTCCCGAAAACCGGAGCAATGGCGCTGTCGTGGACGATGGACAAGCTCGGGCCGATCTGCCGCAGCGCTGAAGATTGCGCGCTCGTACTCGAAGCGATCAGCGGCGCGGATGGAAGGGACGCGAGCGCGGTCGCGCCTCCCTTCGTCACGGACACGCGGCTCCGCCTCCGCGAAATCCGGGTCGGCTATTTCAAGAGCTCGTTCGACGTGCCGGAAATGGACCCCGAGAACGCCACCCGCACGCTGCACGCGACGAAGAGCTTCGACGACGCCGCGCTCAGCGTGTTGCGCGGGCGCGGCGCCTCGCTTGTGCCGGTCGAGATTCCCGACCTGCCGTACGACGCGATGCGGATCATCCTGACCGCGGAAGCGGCCGCGGCATTCGATGCCCTAACCAGATCGAACCGTGATCGCGAGCTGGTGCAGCAGACGCGGAACGATTGGGCGAACACGTTTCGCGTGGCGCGCTTCATTCCCGCCGTGGATTACATCAACGCCAACCGCCTTCGGTCTCGCGCGATCGCCGCGTGGGACAAGCTGTTCGAATCGGTCGACGTCATCGTGACGCCGACGTCGGTCGCCGGCAACCAGCAGCTCGTGGCTACCAATCTGACCGGCCATCCAGCGGTGATCCTGCCGCACGGTTTTCGGCCGGATGGCACTCCGGTGTCGTTGACCTTCCTGGGCTCGCTTTTCGGCGAGGGGCGGCTGCTGGCTGTGGCTAGTGCTTACCAGCGGGAGACCACCTTTCATCTACGGCATCCCGTCCTGTAGGCCTGCCATAACTTATTGAGAGGCCTTGTTTTAGCCGACGGAACAGAGTATGTTTGAGGTGTACAAACAACTGTGTTTCCCTCCGGCCCCGGATAGTCGGGCCGGCCTTCGATAAACGGCATACTCGTTGAAAGACGAGGACGCAAAGCCTCGAGGCTAAAGCGACGCGGAGTCGCCAAGCCGGTCGGGCCACCGAAGAGGTCAAATGGCGAGATCACTGCGCTTTTCGAAAACAAAAAACATCGCGCCGGTACAGCGCGATCGTTTTGCGCGAGGGACCCGGATGTTCGCCGCGCTCGCCGTGACAGCGCTTGCCGCTTGCGGCGGCGATGGTGGTGGCGTGGTCGGGCCGAGTTCGACCGGGGGCGCCGCTGCGCCCGGGGGTATGGGTGCTTCTCCCTCGAGCTCGCCGAATCCCTTTGCGGGACGGACGCTCTACGTCAATCCGAACTCCAACGCGCGCAAGACCGCGAACGAATGGCGGGCGACGCGTCCGGCGGACGCCGATCAGATGGAGAAGATCGCCGCGCGCTCGAATGCCCGCTGGTTCAACGAGTGGGCGGGGGACGTCTACGCTGCCGTAACCGGCGCGATGACCGCCGCGGAATCACAGGGCGCGCTGCCGGTCCTCGTCGCCTACAACATTCCTGACCGCGATTGCGGTGGACTGTCCGGTGGCGGCGGCGCGACACCGGACGGATATCGAACCTGGATCACCGCGTTCGCGAATGCGATCGCCGGACGCAAGGCGGCCGTCATCCTCGAGCCTGACGCGCTCGCGAACATGAGCTGTCTCTCGCCATCGGCGCAGCAGACCCGCCTGGATCTCATCAAGTACGCGATCCAGGCGCTCAAGGGGAAAGGCGCGGCGGTGTACGTGGACGCTGGCCATCCCGCATGGCACTCCGCGTCCGAGATGGCGCGGCGCCTCAATCTCGCCGACGTCGGGAGCGCCGATGGCTTCGCGCTCAACGTGTCGAATTTCATCGCCACCGCGACGAACACCAGCTACGGCGAGCAGGTCTCGGCGCTTGTGGGTGGAAAGCATTTCGTCATCGATACCGGCCGCAACGGGCTCGGGGCGACAGCTGATCTCCAGTGGTGCAACCCGCCGGGCCGGGCCCTCGGGCAGGCGCCCACGGCTGTAACCGCCAACGCCCTGATCGACGCCTATCTGTGGATCAAGCCGCCGGGCGAATCCGACGGAGCCTGCAATGGCGCGCCATCCGCAGGGAAGTGGTGGCCGGAGTATGCCCTGGAGCTCGCTAAAAGCTCTCCCTGACGGCTTTTCCCGCCCGTAACATTCGGTGCGGTAGTGGGTCTAATGTGATGTGGCAAGTGAGATGCGGTGGAGGTTGGCAGCCATGGTGAGACTTAGTCCCAAGTCGATCTGTTTGATGAGGCGCGCCGTATACACGGTCGCGCTGGCTGCGGCGTTCGCTCCGGTGGTCGCTGCCGGGCAAAGCAATCCGTTCGGCAACTCGCGGCTGTACGTCGATCCCAACTCCAAGGCCCGGCAGACGGTTGAGCAGATCCGGCGTTCACGGCCAGCTGATGCGGCCGCTCTCGAACGGATCGCATCTCAGCCGACCGTGAAATGGATGGGAGACTGGAATTCGAACATCCGGCGGGACGTGCAGGCCGCGGTGCAGACCATCTCCCGGTCAGGGGCGTTGCCCGTTTTCGTCGCTTACAACATCCCCAACCGCGATTGCGGCTCGTACTCCGCCGGCGGCCAGAACAGTGCGAGCGGATATCGCAGGTGGATACGCGAATTCGCCGAAGGCCTTTCCGGCCGGAAGGCGGTCGTCATTCTCGAGCCGGATGCGCTCGCCGGGGCGGACTGCCTCAGGCCGGCGCAAAGAGCGGAGCGCTACGCACTGATCAAAGATGCGGTCCAGGTCCTGAAGGCGAAGAACGCCGTGGTGTATCTCGATGCCGGACACGCGAAGTGGCAGAGACCGGAGGAGATGGCCACGCGGCTGGCCGCGTCCGCCATCGACGAGGCGGACGGATTTTCGCTCAACATCTCGAACTACATCTCGAACCCCGCGAACATCGCCTACGGCGAACAGCTATCGCGGCGCGTTGGGGGCAAGCACTTCATCATCGACACTAGCCGCAACGGAATCGGAGGCGCGGGCGGCGAGTGGTGCAACCCTCAGGACCAGGCGATCGGACGCGCGCCGACGACGCAGACGGGACACCGGCTGGTCGATGCGTTCTTGTGGGTGAAGCTGCCGGGCGAATCGGACGGGGAGTGCGGGAAGGGCAATCCGCGCGCCGGCCAGTGGTGGACCGACTTCGCGATAGCGCTAGCCCGGCGAGGCTGACCGGGCCGTTTCCACCTAGGTCGTTGGCGGCTGAGCGGTAGTCACGGGTCCCTGAATGTGAGGCCGCCCGCCGCGTAGCTGGAATGCCGCAGCTTCCAGAATCACCGCAGCCGTGTTGATGTCGTAGGTCTCCGTGGACGCGGACGTCTTCTCGTACACGCCTGACGCCCAGCCGCGGCTGGCGCTGCGCGATCTCGCCACGAGATCCTGAGCGCGCTGAGTGTAAGCGCTCGGCATGACGGCGTGCCATCCGAACGCGCCCTTGGTGCTGACCCAGCGCGGCGAATCCATCTCGCGGCCGGGCGTCGCTATGTCGATCACGAACGGCTTCCGGTTGCAGTACACGCAGTAGTAGTAGAAATAGTGTGGCGGCACTCCTACGGCATCTTCGGTCGCAATCGTGATCTGGCCTGTCGAAGTGAACCTGGTTTCCTGAGCCTTGAGCACATTTGTAGCTAGATCCCGCATGTCTCCCGTCAAGCCGAGCTCCATCCCAAGCAGGTAGAAAGGCTCGCTCAACAGTCGATCGTTCCATCGAGTGTCCAGGAGCACCTCTACGCCGAGGACTTTGACCGGCCTGCCATGCGCCCGAAGGTTCAAAGCGTTATCGACCTCGGCTCCCCACATGTCGAAGCCGGCCGCCATGTACTGCTCGTAACCAATGCGACCTTCCTGGAACGTCCACGGCTGTCCGTTGCTGCCGATGAGCTGGCCGTGCAAGTACCCGTTCTTGACGACTTCGTCGAAGTCGTTCCGCCTCACGATTCGCTCTGCCTGGGCAGCGTACTGCGGCTCGCGTGTAGCGAGGACTTTGAGCGCGATCAGCAGCCGCCCGAGGTCGGTCGCGGACCATCCCGTCCCGCCGTCCTTGGCTCCGTTGCCCATGGACGCGTCTCGCGCGGAATACGTCTTGTTGAAGACCTTTCCTCTGAATAACGAAACGCGCTCGAGCGTGTTCAATGTCTTGGTAGTCCTGCGATCAAAGTCCTGCTGCGTGATGATTCCGAGCTCTTTTGCGGCGTGGAATGCGAGAAGCTGCGCGCCGACGTCCCAGATGGTCGTGTATTGCCAATCGGGCGTGGCGTTCACGAAGCCGGTGGCCGGCTGATAATTCGTTTCCATGTAGCGCCACGCGAGGCGGGCGGCTTCCTGATAAAACGCAGTCTCTGCAGGAGTGAGTGGGGTGCGGGCGACTGCGGCGCGCTGCGAGCCGGCGCTTTGGAGCTGGACGGCAGGCTCGGCGGCGCGGCTCTCCTGCGCGTCACCGCAGGCGTAGCCGCTCACGGTCATTCCTGTGACGACAAGAATAAGGGTCCCAATTCGCATCTTTTTCACCGCTCCCCTGCTCATTGTGGCACGCTCATGTCTGGTGTGTTAAGTGCAAGGAGCAGGCCGTGGTAATACATCCGTTTAACCGTTGCAGCATAACGTTTTAGGCGGCGCGACGCACCCGTCGGGCACACAACTCGCACTTCCGCGGTTTCACACAACAATGGTCAAGGCCCGAGGTGACACCTCTGTCCTTGAAACCACACGATGTAGCAGATCCACGCAAAGGATGCAGCACGAATTGAGCCCTGAAATCCAGACTGCGCCGCCTCCAGCCGCGGAGCCGCCCAGAGTAGTCACGCCGCAGCTTCCGGAGTGGCGGGAGACGGTGATACGGACCGTGGCCGTGATGGCGGTGCTTTACGCCACTTATTGGATATGGTGGCGGTGGACGCACACGATCAACACCGAGCCCCGGGCGATTGTCCCGTCTCTGCTGCTGATGCTCGCCGAGACCTGGGCGTACATCAACATGTGCATGTTCGTGTTCCTGGTGTGGCGTCTCAAGCAGCGCGATCCGGGCCCCGCTCCTCCGGGGAAAAAGGTGGATGTGTTCATCACTTGTTACAACGAGCCGCTGGAAGTGCTGCGCCGCACGGCCATCGGTGCGCGCGCTGTCCGGTATCCGCATCGCACTTACATGCTGGATGACGGAAAGCGCGACGAGGTGCGCGCCATGGCCGCGGAGCTCGGCATCGGTTACATCCGACGCGTGGGGAACGCGAACGCCAAGGCCGGCAACCTGAACTTCGCGCTGACCGTGACCGAGGGTGAATTCATTCTTCAGCTGGACGCGGACCACGTGCCGCTGCCCAACATCCTCGACCGCATGCTGGGACATTTCAACGATCCCAAGATGGCTGTGGTCCAGTCGCCGCAGGATTTCTACAACGTGGATTCCTTCACCCACGTCGTAAACAACGAGGGGCGGCGACTGTGGGAGGAGAACCGGATCTTCTATTCGCTGATTCAGCCGGGACGCGACTACTGGGATGCCTCTTTTTTCTGCGGGAGCTGCGGCATCCTCAGGCGAACGGCGCTGGAGGACATAGGCGGCTTCGCATCGCAGACGATCATCGAGGACATGGAAACGACCATCGAGCTCCAGGCGAAAGGGTGGAGCTCGGGATATCACAACGAGACGCTGGCTTACGGTCTCGCCCCCGGCGCGGCCGATGCCTATCACGTGCAGCGGCTCCGGTGGGGACAGGGCGCGATGCAGATCCTCCGCAAGATCAAGCCGCTCACGAAAAAGGGTCTCACCCTACCGCAGCGGATCAATTACTTCGCGGGCACGGCAACGTATTTCGAAGGCTGGCAGAAGGCGATTTTCTACCTGATGCCGCTTTTCTTCTTCTTCACCGGGATTCTGCCCGTCGCCGGCAGCGAGCGCGAGTTCCTTGTGCGGCTGGTCCCTTATCTGATTCTGGCCGTGCTCGCATTCGAGCTGCTCTCCCGCGGTACGGGTTATCTGCTCGTGACCGAGCGGTTCACGATGGTGCGGGTGTTCACGTACATGATGGCCGCGCTCGCGATCTTCACTACCAAGCCGCTGAAGTTCAACGTTACGCCGAAAGGAAAGACGGCGGTGCCGGTGATGGCCTACGCGCCTCAGGTCGTGCTTCTGGCGCTGTCGATAGCCGCGCCGATCTGGGCTACCGTCGCCTACAGCCAGGGGTGGATCAACTACACCGCCCGCGGCTGGGGAGCGCTCGCTTTCTGGATAAATCTGATCTGGGTGAGCTGGAATATTTATTTCGCCGCGTATGTCGTGCGGCACACGCTCAAGATGCGGCAGGAGCGTCAGGACCATCGCTTCGTGGAGCAGCTTCCTATCCAGGTAAGGGCCGAGCGCGGTGGCGACGCAACGGTATTTCCGGCCATTACCGCAGACCTGAATCCCATAGGGTTGGGCTTTCGCGCAACGCACAAACTCGAGATCGGCACCCAGGTCGCGATTCAGCTCCCGCTCGCGACGGAGCGGGTCTGGACGAACGGCGAAGTCCGATTCGTCCAGCAGGAGGAGTCCCGCTTCGGCGCCGTGTACATGCATGGCGTCGCGTTCGGCGACATACCCATTGAAGTGCGCGACGCGATCGAGCTGCACTGCACGCAACACGCGATGCCGATGTGGCGCCTGAAGTTCCGGCAGTCGATCGACATCATGACGCGAGCTACGGAAGTAGTTCGGAACCTGCGCGGCGACAGGCGGCGTCTCATCGGACTCCCGGCCACGGTGTCGGTGTTGGATGCTTCGGGCCAGGATCCCGTGGAGCTTCCGGAAATGCTCATCCTCGAAGAGATGAGCTCGCGCGGCGCCCAGCTCATCGGCGATAAGCCGATCACTCCCGGGACTTCGATCACGGTAGATGTCTCGGGCGCGGCGATTACGCTGGCCGGAACTGTGCGCCACGTGCGGTCTCTAGAGACGCCGATGCAGGTCCTGTTCAGCATGGGCGTGGAGCTGAGCGTGGTCAGCGTGCCCGATGGCCTGCGGACGGTCGTCAAGGATCACGCGCTGGTCGAGTCGCTTGCCGTCGCCGAGGCGGCGGGAACGAAGCCGGCTCGCGGAGGACGTAATGGCAGCGAAAACACCAACTGACTTGAAACGATGACGATCACGCCCCCGGATAAATCGCAGGCGCCACACTCGGGCGAAATCTCGCCGCTCGACGATTCATCGATCGTGATTCACGGCCCGCTGCACGGCTCGCCCGAGGGCGGGCTCTCCAGCGAGTATCCTGTGAGATCGCCTACGCCTCCTCCTTCTCGTGAGGCGGGCACGGCCCGGTTGCTGGCGTCACTCAAGGCCGCGGATGGCG
>DATLBG010000009.1:0-14270 GCA_035527035.1 Gemmatimonadaceae bacterium
CGCGATGGCCGTAGCCTCTTCGCGGACGCGCCGCGGGAGCTTCCCCGCGAGCGGAAGCGCGAGCAGACGCCGGATCTCTCCTGAGTTCCTGGCGAGTAGCGCCGCGCACAGCGAGTCCACATATGCCAGCATAGGCCCTCCGCACGGGTAATGTCCTAAAACATACAGTGCAACTTGTACACCATGCCGTGCAATAGTTTCATCCCGCGCGGTCACCAAAAGCTACAGTTGTCCTGAACGAGCTACTGCCGGATGATTCCGCCTCCGAAAGCAGCCGGCGGAATGGTGATGGGTAACCGGCCCGTTAGAGCTATCTCTCCCATTACGGCTCTCGCCGCAGCGATCTGCGAAGCCGGAACTCCACTCCAGGCAACGACATAGCTCGGCGCTGAGGGAATCTGGCTGAGGAGATAAGGGTTGCCGAATGCGACCACGATTGGCTTCCTCACGCCCGCTGACCGGCGCGACACGAAATCGACGAAGGGCTGCGGCGCGCCAACCGTCACCGCATCCCACCCCTGGCCCACGTACGATCCGATGATCGTTGCGTCGGCCGAGTCCGCGGCCGCCTCGAGTCTCGCAAGCGATCCGCTGATGTCGTCGGCGGGCACGAAGATCGCGCGCAGGCCCGGAAAGCGCCGGCGGAGCTCGGCGTTGAACGCCGTTCCCGCGGCAAGGTCCGCCCGGCGGGCGATCGTGATGGACAGCACGCGCGCGCGCGGCTCGAGCCTCATGGGCACCTGCGAGAGATCGTCCTTCACCAGCACGATGCTGCGGTCCGCGATGGTGCGCGCGACGGCATAGTTGGCGCTGTCCCCTACGATGGCGCGCACGGAGTCGAGCTGCACCAGCTTCCTGCGGTCGAGCCCCATCCGCTGCTTGAGAGCGAGCAGTCGTCGCGCCGCGTCAGTGATCCGTTCCTCGGTGTAGCGGTTCTCCGTCACGCCCTGGACGATTGCGTCAATCGTCGCGCGAACGTCGAGCGGCTGGATCAACACGTCAGCGCCAGCCGCGACCGCGCGCTTCGTCGCTTCAACGGCGCCGAACTGGTCGAGCACGCCCCGCATGTCCATCGCGTCGGAGATGATGACGCCGTTGAACCCCATCTCCTCGCGCAGCAAATCGGTGAGCACTTCGTGCGACAGTGTGCCGGGCACGCCGGAGGAATCCAGCGCCGGCATCACCCCGTGAAAGGACATCATCGCGCCCACGCCCGCCGCGATCGCGGCGCGGAAGGGCACGAACTCCAGGCTGTCCAGGCGCGCGCGACTGACGCCAACTACCGGCAACGCCAGATGCGAGTTGACCGATGTGTCGCCGTGCCCCGGGAAATGCTTCCCGGTAGCGAGCATCCCGTACTCCTGCAGGCCGCGAATGAAAGCCGCGCCGAGCCGTCCGTCGAGGCGCGGGTCTTCTCCATACGAGCGAACGTTGATGACCGGGTTCGCCGCGTTGTTGTTGACGTCGAGTATGGGCGCATACGCGATGTGTATTCCGAGCGCGCGCCCTTCGATCGCCGTCACGCGTCCCTGCTCATAGGCGAGCGCGGTGTCGCGCGTCGCTCCGAGGGCCATCTGCGTCGGAAAGAGCACGGCTCCGCCCAGATCGATGGCGTTGGGAACGAAATACCCGCCGCGCGCGCGAAAGCCAGCGCCGAACTCGAGATCCGCTCCGATCAGCAGCGGCACTTCGCTCAATTGCTGCATCGCGTTGAGCTTGAGCGCGATCTCCGAAGGCGATCCGACCGACACCGTGTATCCGCCGACTTTTTCGTCGACGATCTCCTTCATTACCCGCTTCCACTGCGGCGAATCGAGCGGCGTGTAGTCGCCGAGCACCGTGGGCCACACCATCTGCGCGGCCTTTTCGCGCAGCGTCATGGTTGCGAGGACGGAGTCGACCCAGCCGCTGGCCACGCCCGTTTGCGGAACGGGTATTTGTGTCACGACCGGCGCGCAGCCGAGTGACAGAGCAACGAGAACGGAGAGAAGCTTCATATGCGCCTTGTTAAGCGGCCATGGTCATGTGGAAAGGGAATCCAAGATGTGAGCAGCCAGAAGGCCAGATGTCAGACTGCCAGAAGAACGTCTGGCTATCTGGCTACCTGGCCTTCTGGCTTCTCACATCTTGGATTCCCCGTCCACCGGGCAGGATCTACTGCCCTAGTGACTTATTGTCCCCTGCTTGGTGGTATCGATCTCGTCGCGTTTGCCGCTCGCGAACAGGAACGCTTCCATCTGCTTGGTGAGGAAGGCGCGAGCCTGCGGGTCCATGAGGTTCAGACCATAGTGATTGATCAGCATCATCTGCTGCTTCACCCACGCGGCCCAGCATTCCCGGCAGATCTCCTCGCCGGCCCGGGCCCCGACAGGGCCCGGGAACTGCGGCTTCTCAAAGCCTTCGCGTGTTTCGCCGCAGCGGACGCAGGCGATCGTGGCGGGCACGGTTACGTGCGCGCGTACTCGATCTTGGCGAGTCCGAAAAGTTGCAGGAGACGGAGATACGTCCAGCCGATGTCGAACTCGTACCACTTGGCCTTGAACTTGGCCGAGTGAGGATCGGCGTGGTGATTGTTGTGCAGCTCCTCGCCGCCCAGCCAGATCGCGATCGGCAGGATGTTCCGGCTGTGGTCCTTGACGCTGAAGTTCCGGTAGCCGACGGCGTGACCGACGCCGTTGATGATGCCCGCGGCCCAGAACGGAATCCACAGCATCTGCACGCCCCAGACGAGCGGGCCCACAAAGAATCCGAACAGGTAGATGTCCACGCCGAGCATGACGAGTATGCCGAGCCAGTTCAGCGGCGTCAGCAGCTGGCGCTCGAGCCAGTCGGTAGGCGTTCCCTTGCCGTACTTCTCGAGCACGCCGGGCTGGTTGACCGTCTTCCTGTAATAGAGCGCGCCTTTGAGAACGATGTTGCGCAGTCCTTCCAGCAGCGGGCTGTGCGGATCACCCTCGCGATCGGCGAACGCGTGGTGCTTTCGGTGGCAGGCGACCCATTCCTTCGTGATGATGGAGGTGGACATCCACAGCCACACGCGCATGGGTACCGCCGCCAGCGAATGGATCTTGACGCTGCGGTGCGTCTGCGACCTGTGCAGGAAGAGAGTTACGCAGACGTTGGTGATATGGCCGGCGACGATGACGAATACGACCGGTATCCACCACTCACTGGCCCATGCAGCGAAATAAGGCATTTAAACAAGCTCCAATGGACGGGGGACGCGCCCTCCGCCACAACTCAGGTTTCCTTGCCGGAAATAAAGCGCTCCGAGGCCGTTGATGGGTCCCGGAGCGTTATACGGAATTTAACCGGTTTTGGTCCAAGTTGCTAGTGCGGCAGAAGGGGTTAACTCTCTTGTTTCCACGGGGTTGGTGGATGCAAGGAACGTGCACCTCCCTGTGCGGAAGCGCGCCTAGAATGCCCTCGACAGCGCCAGGCTTACACCACCCGAGCGTGTCGGGCCTATCGACGCTTTGAGCGCTCCCTGCACCGGCTGCCAGCGGTCCGCATGATCGAACGCTCCCACGACCCCGCCAGTAATCAGTCCGACGACCCCGAAAAAGGTCCCAAGGAGGGCTCCGGCTTCCATCGAGCTGCCCACGAGAAAGTCCGGCCCCTCGTACGTGAGCGCCCCCAGCAGGAATCCCCCGGCGAACCCGGCACCCAGGCCGATGAGCCCGTCGCGTACGATCCGGTTCCGCCGGCCGGTGCTGACTTCGATCGCGGTGACATCGCTGAGCGCGACTGCACGCACGCCCGCTTGGCCGGCCACCACGATGGAATCGCCGCGAACTTCCGTGACCGTCGTGACATGCTTCTGCAGATCATTGCGCGGTGACGTGATGCGGACGCGCGCACCGGCTGCGAGAGCCGACTGCGCCTGCCCGGTCACGGGGAAAAACAGTCCGAGTGCGAGAACACTCCATGCAGCTTTCATGATCGTCTCCAGTCAGGGTGTGTTGCGCGTTTGACCGCTGGATGACGATGTCCTGCCGGAGGCGAGCGCCCAAATACGTCTCTTGACGTAGATGGCGGATCCAGGCCCCTTCTGGTCTCAGCGCGGAATGCCAGCCGCGTCATACACGCTGAGCTGCTTCTTGCCCCGCGCCCGATGCGCCACTAGCGTGGCCAGGTGCGCACCTCGAGAACAACCGGCAGACTGATCGCGGGATGTGCCACTCGGGAGGGCACGGAGCGGTACCGCGGGCGGTTCGCCACGACCCGCGTGGAAGATTTTTATCGCCCGCTCTCCGATGTGCTCAGCGTGTCCTCCATCGGCCTCGGCACGTACCTCGGCGATTGCGATAACGAGACCGACCGCGCCTATACCGACGCGGCGGACCACGCGGTGCGCTCGGGGATCAATCTCCTCGACAGCGCGATCAACTACAGGTGCCAGCGGTCCGAGCGCGCGCTCGGTGCCGCGCTGCGTGCGCTCATTTCTTCCGGGGCGGCGGCCCGGGATGAGATCGTGATGTGCACGAAAGCCGGATACATCCCGCTCGATGGCGCGCCGCCCGCCACGCGCCGCGACTATGACGCGCTGCTGCAGGCCCAATACTTCGACACAGGCCTGATCCGCCCCGACGACATCGTCGCCAGCGGCCACTGCATCGCGCCCGCGTACCTGGTCGACCAGATCCAGCGGAGCCGCCGAAATCTCGGCGTGTCCACCATAGACATCTTCTACATCCACAACCCGGAGCAGCAGCTCGAAGCCCGCTCGCGTGAGACGTTCAACGCGGGCATGCGCGCCGCGTTCGCGCGGCTCGAGCTTGAAGTCGCGGGCGGCCACATCGGCTGCTACGGCTGTGCAACGTGGCATGGCTTCCGGGCCGCGCCCGGCGACAAGTCACAGCTGATGCTGGCGGAGCTCGTGAAGATCGCCGAGGAGGTCGGCGGCAAGGATCATCACTTCCGAGTGGTGCAGCTTCCGATCAGCCTTGCGATGCCGGAGGCGGTGCGCGTCCCGACTCAGCCGCTCGCCGGGGCGACCGTCCCGCTGCTGCAGGCCGCCACCGACCTCGGCATCGCTGTGATAGCCAGCGCGCCGCTGATGCAGGGTCAACTCGTTCGCGGCTTGCCCGAAAAGCTGGCCGAAGCGTTCCCCGATTTGAAAACCGACGCGCAGCGGGCCGTTGCTTTCGTGCGGTCACTCCCGCGCGTCACCGCCGCCCTGGTCGGAATGAAGAACCCTGCCCACTTGCGAGAGCAAATCCAGGCGGTCGAGAGTCATGAAAGACGGTGACCGCGGCGAGGCACCGCGGCCACCATCGACTGCTGTTAGTTCCCGGTCACTGCGACAGGCGTGGCTCGAAGGCTGAGATTATGGTTCACGCGGAGCCCCGCGATTCCATCGGTCTGGAGACTCAGCGCCGACTTGCTGAGCGCGGCAGCCACCGTGTTATTGACCACGAACTTCACCGAATCCCCGGAAACGCGAACTTCGAGGTTGTACGTCTGCCGCCCCTGAGCGTCGGCGGCAGGCACCCACTGCGTCTTGTGCCACCCGATCAGATCGCGCGTCGTCTCCCCATTGCGATGCTTGACCAGCATCTCTCCCGTCCCGGCCACGACGAAGTAGCTGTACCTCTGAGTCGGCGTGTCGAGGTCGGCGCCGCCGAAAATCAACCCGAAGGCCTCGCGGTGTCTCGGCGCGGCCAGCTGCTCGATCGTAGCCTTGACCGTATAGTTGCCGGTCCCGACGTCCTTGGTCGAATACACGATGTGAGCTGGACCGGTGGTGATCTCCCAGCTGTCTCCGGAAACCACGTACTTCGCGTCGGACAGGTTCGTGTTGGCCCGGTCCGTACGCCCCAGGTATCCAGCGGGCAGGCCGCTGGCGCCGTTGGGCGTCAGGTCGGGATCCGCATCCGTCTGGGCCGCCGGCGTCGCGGTCTCGGACTCCGCGGTTCCGTTGCTGGCGGACGGGGCGCACGCCGCGAAAAAGACCCCGAAGATCAGCACGCTTCTACGCATTTTTACCCTCGCATGAGACTGTGGCCGGAGGCGGTCAGCCCCCTCCCTTGGAATTTACGCATGTTGTGTGCGCGAATCTTGCTATCTGGAACGGCAAACCACCCTCCTCGATAGGAGCAAACATCCATGGCGGCGAAAAAGTCATCGCGGAGCAAGTCCGCGGCACGAGGCAAGTCCAGACGGACCGCGAAGCGAAGCTCCGCCAAGCGTAGTTCGGCTAAACGGAGCAGCGCACGGAAGAAGGGCGGCGCGAAGCGCAGCACCGCCAAGCGAAGCTCCGCCAAGCGCAGCTCGGCCAAACGGAGCAGCGCACGGAAGAAGGGCGGCATGAAGCGCAGCTCGGCCAAGAAGAGCAGCGGACGCAAGGCGGCCGCACGGCGCACCTCGCGTCGGAAGGCCACTCCCCGCGCGCGGGCACGCTCCATCGTCAAGCGCACCAAGCGGGTCGCGTCCACCGTGGCCAAGCAGGCCGTTGATCTCGCGCAGTCGGCGGGACACAAGATCAGCGAGACCGCGGGATCCGTCGCGGACCGCTTCTAGACTCACGGGTAGCACGCCGGACAGGAGGCTCCCCGCGAGGGGAGCCTCTTTCTATTTCGGCATGTGGGTGACGAACCAGTCGCGAACGTGCTCGACTACCTGCTGCCGGTCGTGGTCCACGGTGAGGATGTGGCCGCCTCGCTCGACGAAGATCAGTCGCTTCTCCCTGGCCGCAATGGACCGGTAGGCATGCTCCGCTACACGTCGCGACACGCGGTTGTCGAGCCGCGACTGCATGATCAAAGTGGGCGCCTGCACGAAAGGGATCGCCTTTCGCGCCAGTCGCGTGAGCTCGAACAGCTGGCGAATCGCGCCCCCGGTCGTGACTCCGTACGCCAGGTTCTTTGCGCGCTCTTCGGGATCGCGGATCGACAAGTCGCTCGAGGCCTTGAACTGACCCGCGAGCGGTCCCCAAAGACGATGCAGCACGGCAGCTGTCGCCAGCACCGGGGGCATCCCCACGTATGGAGCGAGGAGCGCGAGAGCGGGCAGTCGCGGCGCGCCCGCGGCGATGATGGTGGCAATCGCTCCGCCCATGGAAAGGCCGCACAGTCCCACGGCTTTGTACGAGGCAGTCATCGCTTCATACTCAGCGCGCGCATAGGCCACCCACTCCACTGCGCGCGAGCGCACAAATTCATCGACTGACCGGCCATGTCCCGGCAGTAGCGTAGCCTTGACGGAAAATCCCGCGGCGTGGAGTCCGGCCGCGACGTACGCGAAAGTCTGGGGAGTGTCGCCGAAGCCGTGGATCAGGAGTACCGCGGAGTCGCCGGCTCCACGGAGCTCGATCGGCTCCGCTCCGGGAATCAGGCCGGCGATAGGGCGAGCTGGTTGCGGTGGATCACGTACGACGTCCCCTTCCGCTCGGCGACGCCCGATCCGACCAGCCGCCCGAGGGCGAGCGAGATGGATTCCCGCGTTGCGCCCACCATGTCGCAGAGCAGGCGGTAATCCGAGGGCGACACCACGAGAGTCCCGTTCGCTTTGCTCGATGGGTCATGGCTCAGCCGGTCGAGCGCGGCCAACACCCTCGCATCCACCGACGCCGCCGCGAAATCGTGCAGCCTGACGAGAATCGCTGCGCGCTCGGTCACCATCTGACTGGAAAGCGCGATGGCGCAATTGGGCTGCTCACGCACCAGCGCGCGGAAGCTGTCGAAGTTGAGATGCAGCGTCTCGCTCTGGACGGCGGCGTATGCATTGGTCGCGTAAGATGCTTCGGGAGACAGGCCCTCGCATCCTAGCGTTTCTCGCTCGAAGGCCACCCACGATATGAAGTCCCGCTTGTTGCGACCGCTGTTGCTCAGGACGATCCGGCCGCTCAGCACGATGAACAATCCGTTCGCAGGCGAGCCGCATTCGTACAGGACGAACCCGGCGGGCCAATTCGCCTTCGCGCCGTAGGGCGCAAGGATCGCGAGATCGTCGCTGGTGAGCTGCCCCGGTAGGGAATGTGCGGTTGCCGACATTGGAAGACCCGGTTGACGACGGGCTCCTCTTGCAATCGTCGCGCCCGTTCGAAAATCACTCTTCCAGCTCCGCGAGCGCGCGGCGCAGCGCCGCCTGCAGTGCCGCCTCCTGATCATGCGACGGGGGAAGCGCGCGGGAGATGCCGGCGAAGGTGGACAACATTTCGTCCTCCACGAACCCGCGGGCCGGCGCGGGCATCCCCAGGCTCTCCAGCGATCTCAACGCGACTTCACGGAGGAGGTCCATGGTCGCGGGAGCGAGTCCGGTCAGGCTGCCGGGCGCCGCGCGCCTCACTGCGGGCTCCCGCTTTCGCTTCGGTGCGGCGAACAGGGCGCTCACCGGCGCGAGCGACACGACCACGGATCCCTCGTTGTGCTCGCGCCATTCGGCCACCACGCCGCGGCGCCGAAGGGAGAACAGCAGGCGCTCCACCGCGGGCTTCACCACCGCGACCCCCCCATCGCTCGACTTTCCACGTCCCGTTATGACGAGCACGTCGCCCGACAGCGACATCTGCCGCTCGCGGAGCCACGCTTCCGCGCGGGTCGTGGCCTCCGCGGCGGTCGGCAGCGACACGCGCAGGTTCAGCGTGCGGGCCGGGCCGAATGACGCCTCGTCGAATGCGCGCAACACCGTCGGGGGGCGCTTCGGGGACGGTTTCGTCCGGCGCGACATCGGGGGCCTCGCTCTATCTCAGCGCGGCGCCCAGCGGAACTCCGTCGAGTCTCTCGAGAGGCGTTACGCCGAGCACGCGGGCCAGCGTCGGGGCCATATCCACTACGCGCACGGTCTGCGCGTGCATGCCCGGCCGGAATGGGGCGCCGAAAAAGATCACGGGCACGCGCACATCGTAATCGTGCGGCGTGCCGTGCGTCGCGAAGGTCCCCGCTCCCCAGTAACTGTACGGAGTGAGCGTCACGACCAGCGCAGCTTCGTCGTCGCTTGCGAACATGTGCAGCCAGCGCCGGGCGATGTGATCGCGAACTGTATCCTGCCGCGCCAGCTCGCTGGGACGGTCCACGCGCAGCACACCCGGAATGCGCTTCACGCTGTCCGCGAACGCCGCGACGATGGCGTCGACGTTCACGTTGCCTAGCTTCGCCCTGTCCAGATCGAGCGCCCCTACGCCGAACGATATCGCTGTAGTGTCGCCGCCGGCTTCGCGGATCATCTCCCGCGCGCGAGCCATGACGGGTGCAATGAAGACGCGCGTCGCGTGCGGATTCCTAACCTTCCCGCTCACATCGATGAAGGGAGCAACGCCATGATCGGCCGTCAACGCGACGATGACGTTGGCACGGCCGCGCAGCTTGAACAGCGAGTCGAGGAAAGTCCCCAGCATGCGGTCCAGCCGCAGTGCATAATCGTGCACCTCTCTCGAGTCGGGACCGAACGCGTGCCCAGCTCCGTCCATCCCGGAGAGCGATATGGCTAGCACGTCCGTCCTGCGCCCGGCACCGAGCTCCATCCTGTTCACTCCCTCGAGCGCGAGCTGCAGCGTGACATCGTCGATCCACGGGTAGTTCGGAGCCAGAAACGCGGCAGCATCGGAGTCCGCCGGAGCAACGTGCGGAAACACGATGTCGCGACCGAGGTTCTCGATCGGAACACTGTCGGCCTCAGTGTACGCGCTCGCCGGAAGCAGCAGATCCCACGGTTTTCCGGCGTAGCTGTGCGGAAGGCGCCTGGCGTTGAAATCGCGCACCCACTGCGGGAGCTCCGCAGTGTAGTAGCTGCTGGTGACAAAGGCACCATTGCCCTCGCCCGTGCGCGCGGGCGAATACCAGAATACCTGCGCCTTGCTCCTGCCTATGGGAAGGATCGCCCCGCGGTCCTTGCGTGACACCGACAGGACGCGCGTGGATGGATCACGCGCAAGCAGCCAATCCGTGAGCGTGGTTCCCCTGAACCGGTGGGGCGACGCGCCAATCCCGATGGTGCCGATGAGGGTCGTGGCCGGATCCGCTACGCCGGCGCTGTTGGAGGCGATGCCGGTGTGCACCGGAAAGCGCCCCGACATCGTGCTCGCGTGTCCGGGCGCGGTCTCGGCGATCGCGTGGTCCTGGTAACCGTTCTGGAACACCGCGCCCTCGCGGTATAGCAGCGCCAGTCCCCCGTTCAGCTGATGCTTCCACCGGTCGTAATAGTCCGGCAGCAGCTGATCGACCGTAATGAACACGACCAGCTTGGGCGGCACGACGACAGCCGGCTGTCTTACTGCCGGCGCACAGCCGCCGAACGCGAGGGAAGCGAGAGCTACAATGGTGCGAGATGGCATTGTCAGGGTTTTGGTGAGAATGCGAGAGGACTGCCGAACGCGCTGGTAACGGCGATGCGCCATCCCGCGGGGGTCTTCACGAATACGCGCTCGGACACGCCGGTGCTGACGGAGTCGCCGTACCGAACGTCGTAGCGATAGCTGCCATAGACGACGCCGGGCGCGAGCGGAACGACCGTGAGGTCGCGGGCCATGAGCGTATCGGGCCAGCTGGTGCTGGTGCGCGCCGGCCATCCCTCGAATCCGAGCTCGAGTCCGGCCGGGCCGTTGCGCGCCAACCGCGGACTCTGCAGGTAAGTCGCGATGTAGCGGGGTCTGTCGCGCTTGTGGATCGCGTCGATGTTCTCGCGGAAAAGAGCGAGCGCGCCGACGCTGTCGGCGGCGGTAAAGGACGGCGCGACCGGCGTGGCGACCGTGGCGGTCGCGCACGCGGCCAGAGCCAGGAGCACGAGGAAAAGCGGGATGCGTATCATGGGATACCGGGTTCGGGGGCGGGCATCCGCCACCAATCAGCGCTATCCCTAGGATACAGCCGGCGCACTGCTCCGGCTACGCGGCGACCTCGAGGGCGCGCGCCTCCACCAGCGATCTGCTGACGCACACCTCGTCGCAGCGTATGCGGCGGGGGCACCGCAGGCAATCGCGGCGGATCTTCTCGGGGTATCCCGCCCGGTCCGCGACCGCGTAGCCCGCGGACTCGAAGAACGCGGGAGTCAGCGTCAGCGCGAACAGCTCGTCGATGCCGCGCTTGCGCGCGAGCCCTTCGACTTCCCGAACGATGCGCTTGCCCAGCCCCGTCCCGTGCGCCGCCCGCTCGATCGCCAGCGAAGAGACCTCGGCGAGCGAAGGGGAGTACTCCTTGAGCGCGCCGCAGCCGAGCAGATTGCCGCCGCGATCAACGGCGACCATGAAGTCGTCGATAGCGTTCGCCACCGAATCGATCGTGCGCGGGAGCATGATCCCCTCGGCGGCGTAGCCGTTCACGAGGATGACGATGGCTTCCGCGTCCGAGCGCCGCGCGGCGCGAATGGACACCTCCTCATGTTTCGCCGGCAGCGTGCGCACGTGGTGCTGTATCACGACACGACTCCTTCGAGGATCGCCAGGCCCGCGCCCAGCTCCTCGCGGCCGGCTACGAGCGGCGGAAGCAGGCGGAGGGTATAGTCGCCGGCGGACAGGATCAGCAATCCGGCTTCGAGCGCGCGCGACACGACGTCGCTCGCGGACTCCACTACGTCGATTCCCCACATGTATCCCATGCCGCGCACCGCGCGGACGCGCCGCGAGCCGGCGCAAAGCTCCGACAGTCTGGACTCGAGCCACGCGCCGTTCTCGCGCACGCGGCGGAGCAGCGATTCATCCGACAGCCGGTCGAATACGTGGAGCGCAACCGAGGCGACAAAGGGACCGCCGCCGAACGTGGTCGCGTGGTCGCCGGGCTGGATCGCGCGCGCTACCTCGTCCGACAGGAGCACCGCGCCCATGGGCAATCCGCCCGCGAGCGGCTTCGCCAGCGTCAGCATATCCGGCACGACGCCGCTGTGCTCGTACGCAAACAGCGTCCCCGTCCGGCCCAGCCCGCACTGCACCTCGTCGAATATCAGCGCGATCTCGCGCTCGCTCGTCAGCTGTCGCAGGCCGGCCAGAAGCTCCGCGTCGATCACGCGCACTCCACCCTCGCCCTGCACGGGCTCCACGATCACCGCGGCGACGGTGTCCGCGTCGAGCATGTGCGCCAGATCGTCGAGACTGCGCTCGCAGATCGAGATGCCGGGCGCGAGCGGACGAAATGGCGCGCGATACGCCGGCCGATCCGTGGCCGCGAGCGAAGCGAACAGGCGGCCGTGGAATCCGCCCCGAAGCGCGACGATCTCGTGCTTGCGCGGACCGCCCACCGTCCGTGCCCAGCGGCGCGCGAACTTGAACGCACCCTCGTTGGCTTCAGCGCCCGAGTTGCAGAAGAACACCGACGACGCGAACGACTTGTCCACGAGCCGCTGCGCCAGCGTCTCACCGGGCTCGGTCGCGTACAGGTTCGAGCTGTGCAGCACGCCTGTGTCGGCCGCCGCCGCTATGGCGCCGCGCAGGCCTTCGTCACCGTAGCCGAGCGCGTTCACGCCGATCCCGCTGGCGAAATCGAGATACGTGCGGCCGTCGGCGCCGAGCAGCTCGACGCCGCGTCCACCGACGATCTCCAGCGGCGCGCGCTTGTACGTCCCGAGAATGGCCGAGGCCTTGCCGGGTGCGTGCTCCAGAACTGGAAGGGTCAGAGTGGTCATGCCGCGAGGCTCGCATCGAGGGTCATTCTGGTGCCGACGGACGGATCGAGAATTCCTTCCAACGGGGCGATACGCACGGACGGAACTCCCCCTGCGAGCGCGGCGTGTGCGGCCTCGAGCTTCGCCGCCATCCCGTTCGAAGCCGTCCCGTTCGCGATCAGAGCGCGCGCGGTCTGGACATCGAGGACGCTCAGAGCGCTGCCCTCCGCGCCGATCACACCTGCGACGTCCGCGACGAGCAGGAGCTCATCCGCGTCCGTTGCGACCGCGATTGCCGCCGCGGCATCGTCACCGTTCACGTTCAAGGCGCCCTGCCCGCCGCCATTTTTCGCCAGCGGCGAGATGACCGGGAGGAAGCCCGCCACCAGCAGCGCACCGATCAGCGATGCGCTCACGCGCCCGGGCATTCCTACGTGACCGAACTCTTCGATGCCGAGCGCCTGCGCTTCCAGAAACCCCGCGTCCTCGCCCGAGATGCCGACCGCGGAGATTCCCGCGGCCACGAGCTGCGACACCAGGCGCTTGTTCACGAGGCCTGACAGGACCATGCGCACCACCGAGATGTCTTCCTCGGAGGTCACTCGGCGGCCGCCGCTGAAGCCCGGCGCGCTGCCGAGCCGCCGCTGCATCGCCGAGATCTCGTCGCCGCCGCCGTGCACGATGCACATCGCCCCGGGCCGCGCCGCCCACGCTTCCGCAAGAACCGGAGCGAGCATCGGCGAGGCTTGCGCCCGTCCGCCGATCTTCACGACGCTCTTCATGCCGGCAACCCCACGCGCTCGTCGATGCCGAGCAGGAGATTGGCGTTTTGCACCGCCTGCCCCGCGGCGCCTTTGAGCAGGTTGTCGATGGCGGCAACGATCACGAGCGTCGGCTGGCGCACTCCCGCGGCGGCGTGAACGCTGACCCGGACGACGTTGCGGTGCACGACGTCGCGCAGCGACGGCAGCGCGTCCGCGATCTCGACGAACGGCTCTCCCGCATAGAACTGGCGCCACAGCTCCAGCGGCTGCGCAATCCGCTCAGCGACGGGAACGGTGATCGTGGCAAGGATGCCGCGGGCTACTGGGAGCAGATGCGGCGTGAAGAGAATGTCGTTGTCGCCGCCGAGCTCGCGCACGATGGCGTTCATCTCCGCGAGATGCCGGTGCACGTTGCCGGGCGCGTAAGCCCGGAAGTCTTCCGCGACTTCCGCGAACATCAGCTCCTGCTTGGGCGCGAAGCCGGCGCCGGTCACTCCGCTCGCCGCGTTCACGTTGATGGTGGCGCCGGCGCGCACGAGCCCGCGCGCGAACAGCGGAGCCAGCCCGATCAGCACAGCCGTCGGGTAGCAACCGGGGTTGGCGACAAGCTCCGCGCCCGTAAGCGTCTCGCGCATGATCTCGGTGAGACCGTACGGAGCGGCAAGGTCGGTGTTGCCCGGACGAAAGTCCGACGACAGGTCGATGACGCGCGCGCCCGCGGTCCGCGCGGCGCCAACCCACCCGGCCGACGCGCCGTGCGGCAGCGCGCTGAACACCATCTCGGCTGCATCGAGGCGCACGTCTTCGGGGGCGAGGAAGGTGATCTCCTCCGCGCCGAACCGCGCGCGCTGCCCGCGCTGCCCGTTGGCGGCAGCGAAGGCGAGCTCCATGCCAGGATGCCGCGACACGAGGCCGCACAGCTCCCGACCGGCATAGCCGCTCGCGCCCAGGATTCCGACCGCAACCTTATGCATC
>DATLBG010000010.1:0-6681 GCA_035527035.1 Gemmatimonadaceae bacterium
ATCCGACTACCGCCGGCGCGCAGCAGGCCGACGTCATCCGCGGCCGCATTACCGGCCCGGACAGCGCCGCGGTCGAAGGCGCGACGATCACCGCGACCTCGATCGGCGGGAACGTCAGCCGCAGCGCGCGCACCGACAAGAACGGACGATTCACCATCACCTTCCCGGGCGGCGACGGCGATTACATGGTCAGCGTAACGCTGCTCGGGTACGCGCCCAGGCGCTTCGAAGTGAAGCGCGTCGCGGACGAAGAGATTCTGCTGGCGGACGCGCGGCTGACCCGGATGGGCGCACTGCTCGAGGATGTGACTGTCACCGCGGCGCGCCCGCGAATGGCGCGCACGGATACGCCGCCAGAGGTCAGCGGCACCGAGCAGGCGATCAGCAACGCGGCCGTGCCCGCGGACCTGCTCGGCGATCTGGCCGCGATGGCCGCGACGCTCCCCGGCGTCACAGGCGTGCCGGGCGTAGACGGCGCAGCCGACGGTTACTCGGTGCTCGGACTCGGCGCAGACCAGAACAACGCGGTGCTGAACGGCATGAGCTTCGGCGGATCGAGCCTGCCGCGGGACGCCGCCGTGTCGTCGTCGGTCATCACCTCGCCGTACGACGTCTCCCGCGGCGGATTCAGCGGCGCGCAGATGAACCTTCGCACGCGCTCCGGCTCCAACTTCATCACGCGCGGCATGAGCCTGAACGTGGACGCCCCGCAGATGCAGTGGACCGATCGCGCGGCACGCTCGCTCGGGCAGGAGTACAGCAACTTCTCGCTCGGCGGCGCGATGTCCGGGCCTATCAAGTTCGACCGGTCGTTCTACAACATGTCGTACCAGCTCGGCCGCAGGTCCAGCGACTTGTACTCGTTGCTCAGCACGGGACCCGATGGGTTCCAGGCGGCCGGCGTCTCGCCTGACTCCGTGGCGAGAGCGCTGGCTCTGATGCAGGCGCGCGGGATTCCGCTAGATGCGGGCGCGCCAGGCGACCGCGTTGGCGACCAGGGGTCTGTGTTCGGCAGCATCGACGTGGCGCCGCCGTCGTCCAGCAGCGGCCAGGCACTCAACTTCTCCTTCAACGGGAACTGGAACCGGCAGCGCCCGATCGGTGGGCAGGCGACGGAGCTTCCGTCGTACAGCGGCGAGCGCACGAACTGGCGCGGCGGCGTCCAGGGCCGCCATAGTGGCTACTTCCGCAACAGCATTCTCAGCGAGACATCACTTGGCTTCGCGCTGTCACGGAATCATTCCACGCCCTTCCTCGACATGCCCGCTGGAATCGTTCGTGTGAACTCCGATCTCGACGACGGGACGCGGAGCCTGCAGTCGCTCTCTTTCGGCGGCAACCAGCGGCTCAACAGCACCCAGCGGACGGCCACGAGCAATTTCCTGAATCAGCTTTCGTGGTTCAGCGTGAACAACAAGCATCGCGTGAAGCTGACCAGCGAGCTGCGGTTCGACACGAACGAGCAGGAATCGGCAAACAACACGCTCGGTACTTTCACGTTCAACTCGCTCGCCGACTATGGCGCCGATCGTCCGGCAACGTTCAGCCGCGAGCTTCGGTCGCGCGACCGCAGCGTCGGGCAGCTGACCGCGGGCTTTTCGCTCGGAGACGCCTACCGGAGAACCAATCGTCTTCAGATCCAGTACGGCGTGCGCGTTGATGCCAACCGGTTCACCAGTCGCCCGGAGCTGAACCCCGAGGTCGAGTCCCTGTTCGGCGCGCGCAACGATTTCGTGCCGAACCGCATTTATCTGAGCCCGCGCGTCGGGTTCTCCTGGAGCTATGGGAGTGCCGCGCAGGTTGCCGGCTTCGAGGGTGCGGCCCGGGGCCCACGCGCGGTCGTGCGCGGCGGGATCGGCGTGTTCCAGAACACGCCCAACACGAACCTGATCGCGTCGGCGATCGACAACACGGGCCTCCCGGGCGCGACGCAGCAGGTCATGTGCGTCGGCGGCGCCGCGCCGACTCCGGATTGGGATGCGTACGCGTCCGACCCGGCGTCGATTCCCACGCAGTGCGCCGACGGCACGAGCGGAACCGGCTTCGCGAACGCCGCGCCGAACGTGTCGCTATTCTCGTCGGACTACTCCTCGCCGAGCAGCATTCGCTCGAATCTGCAGTGGAACAGTCCCGTGCTGTCCAACCGCTTCAATTTTCAGATCGAGGGGACGTACTCGCTGAATCTGGATCAGCAGGGCACGACCGACCTCAACTTCGGCGGAGTGCAGCGTTTCGCGCTTGCAAACGAGGCAGGGCGGCCGGTGTTCGTTCCGACCACGAGCATCGTGCCGACGACCGGCGCCGTCGCGCCGCAGCAATCCCGCAAGACCACCGAGTTTTCGCGGGTGACCGAGATCGGATCGGACCTGCGGTCGGAGAGCCGTCAGCTCAGCATGCGGATCTCGCCGGTACGGTTCAGCCCGAACTTCAATTGGAGCCTGGCGTACGTGCTCTCCGACGTGCGCGAGCAGGTCCGCGGCTTCAGCAACACCGCCGGCAATCCGCTGGAGACGGAGTGGACGCGCTCCGGATTCAACTCGCGCCACCAGTTCGTATACAACGTCGGCTACAACCTGTTCGACTTTGTCCGGGTCAACTGGTTCGGCCAGCTGCGCTCGGGAACTCCGTTCACGCCGATGGTCGCAGGCGACGTGAACGGCGACGGCTACTCGAACGACCGCGCGTTCATCTTCGACCCGGCCACTGCCGATGCGGAGCTGTCCACTGCGATGCGAAATCTGCTCGACAACGGATCACCCGAAGCACGCTCGTGCCTCGCGTCGCAGCTCGGCGAGCTTGCCGGCCGCAACAGCTGCCGCGGACCGTGGTACTCGACCGCGAGCATGTCCATCACCTTCAACCCGTTGAAGGTGCGCATGCCGCACCGCTCGTCGCTCTCCTTCTCGCTGTCGAACCCGCTTGGCGCGGCCGATATGCTGTTCAACGGGGACGAGCTAAGGGGCTGGGGCCAGCCCGCGCCGGTGGATCAGGCGCTGCTGTACGTGCGCGGCTTCGATCCGGCGAGTCAGCGTTTCCGCTACGAGGTGAACGAGCGCTTCGGCGGCACCAACCGCGCGCTCACCGGAATGAGGGCGCCCGTGACGCTCACGGCGATGCTCCGCTTCGACCTCGGTCCGATGCGCGAGCGGCAGATGCTTACGCAGCAGCTCGATCGCGGGCGGCGCACGCAGGGCACGCGTATTCCTGAGGGCATGTTCCGCGGCATGTACAATGGCGGCGGACTTCTGAATCCGATGGCGACGATCCTCCGCCAGCAGGATTCGTTGCGCCTTACAGGCCCGCAGGCGGACAGCATCGCTGTGCTCAACAGGGCGTATACGATCCGGACCGACGCCATCTGGGCGCCGCTCGCAAAGGAATTCGCCGAGCTGCCGGACAACTATGACCGCGACGCGGTGTATGCCCGGTACATGCGCGCGCGCAAGGAAACCGTGGATCTGCTCATGCGGCACGGCCCGACGATCAAGCGGCTTCTGACCGCCGAGCAGATCAGGAAGCTGCCGGCGTTCGTCGCGGGATATCTGGAGCCGCGGTATCTGGCATCCATTCGCAACGGCACCGCGACGTTCACGGGCGGGGGCATGCCCGGTGGGGCGGTGTTCACCGGCGGCGGCGGGATGATGTCCGCCGGTGGCGGCGGACAACGCATCGAGATCATCAGGCAGTAGCGCGACTTTCTACAACGACATTCCACTGGAAGTGAGCCAATGAAGACGCACTCGATCGCAAAAGCTTTCGGCCTCGTGCTGGCGCTCGCCGGCGCCGCCAACGCGCAGGACAGAAACACCATCCGCCCGCTCGGGCCCGTTACCGCGCGCTCGGTCGAGCCGGTGAACGTCGGCGGTCTGCGCCCGGTCGCGAACGGCGTGCTGGTCAACGACCCTCGCAGGCGCCGCGTGCTGCTGTTCGACGCGAGCCTTTCTACGTTCACGGTCGTCGCCGACTCCACACCTGAGACCGGCAACGCGTACGGCGGGCGGTTCGGCGGACTGTTCGCGTATCGCGGCGATTCCAGCCTGTTCACCGATCCACAGTCGCTGTCCATGCTCGTGATAGATCCCGCGGGCAAGATCGCGCGGGTGATGTCTGTGCCGAGCACGCGCGACGCGGGGATGATGTCGGGCGCGATGGGCGGCGCGACTTACGACGGCAGAGGGGGACTCGTGTACCGCTCGATGCCGCGGCCGCAGATGCGCCGGCCGGAGCCCGGTGGAGCGTTCACTCCGCCGGACATTCCCGACTCCGCTGCCATCCTGCGCATTGACCTCGCCACACGCGAGGTGGACACGCTCGGATTCATCAAGACTCCGAAACTGAGCCTGGATGTGCAGCGCGACGAGCAGGGGCGGATGTCCATCCAATCCAAGATCAATCCATTGCCGGTGATCGACGAGTGGGCGGCGTTGCCCGATGGCACGATCGCATTCGTCAGGGGCCGCGACTATCACATCGACTGGCTGGGCGCTGATGGAAGCGCCACGTCATCGGCCAAGATCGCGTTTGACTGGCAGCGGCTAACGGACGATGACAAGGTCGCTTTCATTGATTCGCTCAAGGTCGCGCGCGCGCGCATGGGAGAGGGCGCGCCCGGAGCAATCGCCGCGGTCGGCGCAGCCATGGGCGTTTCCGAGGGCGCGATGAGCGCGTCGCCGAACGTTCAGATATTCATGGGCGGCCCGGGCGGCGGTCCCGGCGGAGGGGGTGGAGCCGGGGGTGGGAGGCGTGAAGGGGCAGCAGGCGCTGGTGGCGCACCGCGCGCGAACGCGCAGGTGATGTTCGTCGAGCCAAGCGAGCTCCCGGACTACAAGCCTGCGTTCTTTGCCGGCTCGGTTCGCGTGGATACCGAAGGCAACCTGTGGATCCGCACGATTCCGACGAAAGCGATTCCCGGCGGGCCGGTGTACGACGTGATCGATCGTACCGGCAAGCTGGTGGAGCGGGTGCAGGTTCCGGTAGGACGGACGATCGCGGGGTTCGGGCCGGGCGGGGTCGTTTATTTGATCGCGCAAGGGACGCCGGATACGCACCTCGAAAAGGCGAGCATTAGATAGAACGCGGATGGCCGCTGGGATTTTGACGGGGGATCCAAGCGAATTCCAGTGCGGTCCACTCGGCGCCCGCCGGACGGAGTGGGTCGGGCTGCTCTAGCGGCTAGGCTCCGATCGCCAGCGGCTGATCACCGGCGCAGCACACGCGGTTGCGGCCGCCCTGCTTCGCCAGATACAGCGCGACGTCCGCTTCGTTCAGCACGGTGTCGGCGTCCGCGGTCGCTGGAGACGCAGTCGCAATGCCTACGCTCACGGTGACGGGCGCATGGGGCCACTTCTTGCGCTCCACGGTGGCACGGAGCCTCTCGGCAATCTCGCGCGCGCCGGGGCCGATTGTGTGCGGGAGGATTATCGCGAACTCTTCTCCGCCGTACCGACCCACGATATCCGTCGCGCGACACGTCGACTCCAGCAGCTCCGCTATTCCCCGCAACACTTCATCGCCGGCCAGGTGGCCGAACGTGTCGTTGTACCGCTTGAAGTAATCCACGTCGATCATCACCACGGAGAACGGCTCACGCTCGTATCGCTGCAGATTCAGCGTCGCGCGCTTGAGCTCTTCGTCGAGCGCCATGCGGTTACGCACGCCCGTCAGGCTGTCCGTCCGGACCTGCAGCGCCAATGCTTCGTTCGCGGCGCGCAACGCCGACTCCGACAGATGCAGCGCGCTCTCGATCGCCAGCCGGCGGCGGTCCGCGCTCGAGATGAGGGCGGCGTTCCACCAGAGCAGCGCGGCGAGCGCGACGATGCTGCCCGACGCCAGCAGCGCCACGCCCATCTCCGTCTGATACCACCCGGCCTGCTGCCCCTGTAGTCCCAGATATCCGAGCGCGATGATGGTGACCACCACCGACGGGAAAAACCGGCGTACTATCTGGCCGCCTTGATCCGAGCGCGATACGAGCTTGATTGCCTGCGTGCCGGGAGCGATCAGCAGGCCGGTCCCCAGCACCACGAACGACAGCGCCGTATGCACCGCCATCGGGACCAGTGCTCCGAAGCCCTGCTCCATGTCAGCGCCGTACAGGTACGCGAGGAACGAAACCAGCGCGATGACCGTGCCGGCCGTGGAGCACAGCTGCGACAGTCGATGACCGAGCTGCGTCTCGGCCGCCGCGAAGTACACCAGCGCCAGACCAAACAGCATGAAGGCGATGGCGGTGCTCGTCGCCATCTCGTCGTGCTTCTGGTGGAGAAAGCCGAATGACCCGAAGAGATAGTGATCGAGACCGAAGCCCGGCGTCGTCATCGCGCCGATGAAATTCGCGCTTCCGATGAACACGACGATGACGCCGAGGATCAGCGCGGAAGTCCGCCGCTGCGGAGTGAGTCGGCTCTCCCGGAGCAGAGCCAGCGAAAACCCGCACAGAATGAAAGCGGCGGCGCTGGCCGGGTCCATCGCGCGAAAGCTGGGCACGACGCGCTTGAGAAATTCGACCTCCAGCGCCCAGCCGACGAGTACGGCGGTGCCGATCATCGTCACTATGAGCGCTGCGGAAGTGGACCACGCCTGGAACCGCACGTTGAGCACGGCCTCCCTCGCGTCGTGCTCGGGCGGAATCATCATCGCGGCTGAATGTGCCCCTCCGCCCGGCGCGCGTCAAACCTCTCC
>DATLBG010000011.1:0-27315 GCA_035527035.1 Gemmatimonadaceae bacterium
GGTTCGCGCGGGCTAGGAGTAGCGGACCCAGTGGCCGAGCTCGCGCAGGGTCGGGCGCTTGCCATACATGAGCAGTCCGACGCGATAGATCCGCGCCGCCAGCCACACCACGAGCAGGCACGATAGCAGCAGCACGATCAGCGAGCCGATCAGCTCCGAGGTCGGCACGTTGATGATCGTCAGGCGAAGCGGCATGATGATCGGCGACGAAAAGGGCAGCCAGGACATCGTCGTAGCGAGCCCGCCGGTAGGATTGAACGTCACGGGCTGGATGAAGATCGCGGCCGCCACGAGCATTAGCATCACCGGCTGCGCCGCCTGCTGCGCTTCCTGATCGCTGTTCACCATCGCTCCGACGGCGGCGAACAGAGCCGCGTAGAACACAAACCCGAGCACGAAGAACAGCAGGAGCAGCAGCCCGTCCCCGGGCGAGACCCCCGGCATCACGAAGGGCGGCGCGGGAATCCCGAACGCGCTGAAGATCTGTACGCGGTACGTGAGGAAGGTCACGACCGTCGCGACCCACACCAGCTGCTGGGTCAGCCCCACGGCGCCTACGCCGAGCACCTTGCCGGCGAGGAGCGTCTCAGGCCGCACGCTCGACACGACGACCTCCGCGACGCGCGTCGTTTTTTCCTCGATGACTCCGCGCAGGATGTTCTGCCCGTACAGGATGATCGACATGTACAGCAGGAAGGCGATGCCGAGCCCGAAGAAAGCGCTGACCGCGCCCGAGCCGCCGCGCCCTTCGTCGGTGATTCGCTCGGTGCGAAACGCCAGCCGGCCCGCAGTCAGCTCGCGGGCCCTCTCGGGCGAGATTCCTTCCGCCTCGAACCTGTGCGCGAGCACGGTTTTCTCCACCGCGTTCTCCACGGCTTCCATCGCCGTCAGCGAGCTGGCATGCCGGCCGGCGTACCGCGCGCTCTCGCCCGCCACAGTCTGGTGGTCCAGCACCAGATAACCGGACCGTTCCTTCCGCATGACCTCGGCGGTCGCCAGACTCTCGGCGGCGGTCAGCTCCGACGGAGCGACGACGCGAACGTCGGGCGTGCGCGCCGGTCCGCCGCCGAAGCCGCGCAGCGACTGGGACACTTTCGCGCCGAGTCCGCTGCTCGTCGCGTCGAGGATGACGGTGGAGCTGAGATCGGCCGCGCTCTTGGTCTTGATCGTCAGCCATGCCGGCACGATCATCAGCGCCGCGAAGAGCAGCGGACCGAAGACGGTGGCGATGATGAACCACTTGGTGCGAACGCGCTCGATGTACTCGCGCTTGATTACCGCCCAGAGCTTACCCATGGCCCGACATCCCCGGCTCTACGCCTTTGGCGCCGACTTTCTCAAGGAAGATCTGATGCAGCGAAGGCTGCACCAGCTCGAATCTCTTCACCCGCGCCCCGGTCGCCACGATCGCGCGCAGCAGCTGCTGGGCATCGGCGCCCGGCTGCATCTCGATCTCGAAGAAGCGATTGGAGTCGTCTACCCGCTCGACCAGCGCGCGATCTTTGAAAATCCGGTCGATATCGGCGCCCGGCGCTCCATCCAGCGCCAGCGCCACCGTGCGCCCGGCGTTCTCCGCCTTTACTTCGGCGAGCGTGCCGTCCAGAACCTTGTCTCCGTTCGCGATGATGCATACCGCGTCGCACATCCGCTCGGCGTTGTCCATCAGGTGCGTGCTGAAGATCACCGTCTTGCCGCGCCGCCTCAGCTCCACGATGGTGTCCTTGAGCGCCTGTGAGTTGACGGGGTCGAGCCCGCTGAATGGCTCGTCGAGGATCACCAGCTCGGGATCGTGCAGCAGGGCGGCAATGAACTGGACCTTTTGCTGCATGCCGCGCGACAGCTCGTCCACCTTGGCGGTGCCCCAGTCCTTGTCCGGCGTCTTGAGCGAGAGCCGCTCGAGCCACTCGTCGATGAGCGGGTCGGCTTTCTTGCGGGACATGCCTTTGAGCTCCGCCAGGAAACGAAGAATCGACCGCACCTTCATCTTTCGATAGAGACCGCGCTCTTCCGGGAGATAACCCACGCGGTCGAGAATCGAATCCGTCGTCGAGTCCCGGCCGAGGATCGTGATGGTGCCCGAGTCCGGCGCGATGACATTGAGGATCATCCGGATCGTCGTCGTTTTCCCGGCGCCGTTGGGGCCGAGCAGCCCGTACACAGTCCCGCGGGGGACGACAAGAGACAAATCGCGGACCGCGGTGTGCCCTGCGAACCGCTTCACGACATTCTGTATCTGGACCGCGGGCTCGCTCATGTCGTCTCGTTGATGTCGACGTAGAATATACGCGTGACGACTATCACCGCTGGGGCTGCTCCCCGCTTCCGCTTCGACCGCAACGAGCTCGCGGGCGCCTTTGGCGACATCGGCACCGACCTGCCCTTGATAGCAGGAATGGTCATGGCAGCCGGGCTCGACGCGGCGAGCGTGCTCGTGATGTACGGGTTGATGCAGTACATGACGGCGGTTCGCTATGGGATGCCCATGGCGGTTCAGCCGCTGAAGGCCATGGCGGTGCTCGTGATAACGCAGCAGATCGCCGGCCCCGTCCTTTTCGGTGCCGGGCTCGCAATCGGAATCGTGATGCTGCTGCTGACCGCGACGGGCGCGTTGAACTGGCTGGCGCGCATCGTTCCAAAGAGCGTCGTCCGTGGGCTGCAGCTCGGGCTCGGGCTGCAGCTCGTCATCCTGGCGCTCGGCAAATATGTCGGTTCAGAAGGAAGGGTCGGGGCGGGCCTCGCGATGCTCGCCCTCGCGCTCGCCGTCGCGTTGTACGGAAACCGCAGGTTCCCCGCGGCTCTGCCCATCATCGCGCTCGGAATCGTCTACGCCTTCACGTTCAATCTCGACGCGAGCGAGCTCGTCAGCGGGTTCGGCTTCACTCTGCCGATGCTCGTCGCTCCGTCGGCGCGCGATGTGTGGACGGGCTTGATAGTTCTCGCGCTGCCGCAGATTCCTCTTTCGCTCGGGAACTCGCTGCTGGCCACGAGGCAGACCGCGCACGATCTCTTTCCCGAGAAGCAGGTGACCATCCGGCAGCTAGGCTACACCTACTCGCTCATGAACCTGGTGAATCCATGGTTCGGCGGGATCCCGACGTGCCATGGATCCGGCGGGCTCATGGGGCATTACACGTTCGGCGCGCGCACCGGCGGATCAATCATCATCTACGGCTCGCTCTTTCTGACGATGGGACTTTTTTTCTCGGACGTCTTCTCGCGCGTCGTGCAGGTGTTCCCGTTGCCCGTGCTGGGGGTCCTGCTCGTCTTCGAGGGCATCGCGCTGATGTCCCTCGCCCGGGACATCATCCCGGCGGGGCGGGAGCTCGCGATCACGCTCGGCGTCGCGGCGCTGGCTGTGCTCGCGCCGTACGGCTACGTGCTCGGCCTTCTGCTGGGAACCCTCGCGTGGTACGCGCAGGCGGCCAGGGTCGGATCTACTTGAGCCCTTCCTCGAGCGCGTTCCAGGCGAGCAGCGCGCACTTCACTCTAGCGGGGAACTTCGAGACGCCCGAGAGAGCGCGAAGCTGGCCGAGCGACTTGTCCTGCGCGGCGGCCGCGTCGCCCATGATCATCTCGCGATAGCGCAGGCCGAGGGCTTCCGCTTCGGCCGCGGTTTTGCCCTTCACGGCCTGTGTGATCATCGACGCGGCGGCCTGGGAGATGGAGCACCCGCGGCCGGTAAAGCTGATACCGCTCACGCGCTCGCCGTCGAGGGACAGGTGCAGATACACCTCGTCCCCGCAGAGGGGGTTCTTCATGGCGACGGTAGTGTGCTCTCCCTCCAGCTCGCCTTTGTTGCGCGGGCGCCGGTAGTGATCCAGGATCAGCTCCTGGTACATCGCCTGGATGTTCGCGGCGTTGTCAGACATCCGCGCGCCCGAAGATCTTCTTGGCCGTCATGACTCCGGAGACCAGCGCGTCCACGTCGGATTCGTCGTTGTACACGTAGAAGGAAGCCCGCGCCGTGGCTGGAACATTCAGCCGCCGCATGAGCGGCTGCGCACAGTGATGCCCCGCGCGGATGCATACTCCAGCGCCGTCGAGTATCGTGGCGAGGTCGTGCGGGTGGACGTCGCCAAGGGTGAAGCTTACGACGCCGCTGCGGTGCTCGGGTGAGGGACCGTAGATGCGGATCCCGTCGATGGCGGCGAGGCGCGCCATCGCAATCTCGATGAGCTCCCGCTCGTGGCGGCGCACTTCATCCATTCCGATGGAGTCGAGATAATCCGCCGCGGCTGCGAGACCGACCGCGTTGGCCGCGTTGGGAGTTCCCGCTTCGAACTTGTGCGGCAGCACGTTCCATGTCGTGTCCGCGTCGTTGACGAACTCGATCATGTCGCCCCCGGTCTGGTACGGCGGCATCGCTTCGAGCAGCTCTCTTCGCCCGATCAACGCGCCGATCCCCATCGGGCCGAGCATCTTGTGCCCGCTGAACGCGTAAAAATCCACGCCGAGCTCGTCGAAGCGAACCGAGAGATGAGGCGCGCTCTGCGCGCCGTCGCAGACCGAGATCGCGCCCGCCTTGCGGGCCATTTCCGAGATCGCGGCGGCGGGGTTGATGGTACCGAGCGCGTTCGACACGTGACTGAATGCGACGATGCGGGTGCGGGGCGAGATCAACTCGGCCAGCCGCGGGAGCTTCACGGTCCCGTCCGGCTCGAGCTCGCAGATGCGAAGCTTCGCCCGCTTCGCGATCGCCAGCTGCTGCCACGGGACAAAGTTGGCGTGATGCTCCATCGCCGTTACGATGATCTCGTCGCCTTCCGATACGTTCGCTCCGCCCCACGCGGTGGCGACGAGGTTGATTGCTTCGGTCGTTCCGCGCGTGAAGATCACAGTCGCAGGATCGGCCACGCCGAAGAAGCGCGCGATCCGCGCGCGCGCGCCGTGGTACGCGTCGGTGGCCTTCACGGACAGCTCGTACGCGCCCCGGTGCGGATTGGCGTTGGCGGTCTCGTAGAAGTTCACGATGGCGTCGAGGACCGCGCGCGGCTTCTGGCTCGTGGCCGCCGAGTCCAGGTAGTGCAGCCCCGGGTTGGCGGCGAGGAGCGGGAAGTCGGCGCGCCGGCTCACGCGGATTTCCGCGGGCCAACGAGGACGGCGCCCTCGCGCACGATCACTTCGTATACCGGCAGGGGGTGTGTCGCCGGCCCCTGGAGCACGCCGCCTGTCAGGACGTCGAACCGGGCCCCGTGCCAGGCGCACTCGATGGTCCCGTTGCCGGGGGCGTCGCCAAGGGCCATCTCGAACTCCTGATGCGTGCAGACGTTGCTCATCGCCGCTACTTCGTCCCCGGTCCGAACGAGGCATATGCTCTCGCCATTCGACCGCCGGACCGCCACGGGAACGTTCTCGGGCAGGTCGTCGAGCCGAGCCAGCTGCTCGAAGCCGCGCGCCGTAAATGTTTGAGTCACAACGTTTTGGGTCGCCTCGACCGGGTCGTCCATCAGCTTGATTATCCCGACAAATCTACTTAGGATTCAAGGCTCGGCAAAGTTTCTATAAGTAGCCAAGTCCAGGCCCGAGGGACGCTTGGAGGCGCCGGAGCGTCCTGAAGGAGCTGTTGGCCTTTTTGTTCGACCAACAGCCAATAGCCAATAGCCAACAGCCGTCGTTATGAGCACCGCCATCGAATCGCTGGTCAACCGGGAGTATCAGTACGGCTTCGTCACCGAAGTCGAGGCTGACACGATTCCGCGCGGGCTCAACGAAGACGTCGTTCGCGCCATCGCTGCGAAGAAGAACGAGCCCGAGTGGATGGTCGAGTGGCGGCTCAAAGCCTATCGGCGCTGGCTCACGATGACGGAGCCGCACTGGCCGAACGTCACCTATGGCCCAATCGACTATCAGGACATGATCTACTACTCGGCGCCCAAGAGCGTGAAGCCGCTCGCGTCGCTGGACGAAGTGGATCCCGAGTTGCTGCGGACCTACGAGAAGCTCGGCATCTCGCTCACCGAGCAGAAGTTCCTGGCCGGCGTAGCGGTGGATGCGATCTTCGACAGCGTGTCGGTCGGCACGACGTTCAAGGAGGAGCTCGGGAAGCAGGGGATCATCTTCTGCTCCTTCGGCGAAGCCATTCAGAATCATCCGGACATTGTGCAGAAGTACCTCGGCACCGTGGTTCCGCACAGCGACAATTTCTTCGCCGCGCTCAACGCCGCGGTTTTCAGCGACGGCTCCTTCTGCTACGTGCCGAAGGGCGTGAAGTGCCCGATGGAGCTGTCCACGTATTTCCGCATCAACGCGGCGGACACGGGCCAGTTCGAGCGCACGCTGATCGTCGCCGACGAGGGCTCGTCGGTGAGCTACCTCGAGGGCTGCACGGCGCCCAAGCGGTCGGGCAACCAGCTGCACGCCGCGGTCGTCGAGCTCGTCGCGCTCGACAACGCGTCCATCAAGTACTCGACCGTTCAGAACTGGTACGCGGGTGACGCTGAGGGCGTGGGCGGCATCTACAACTTCGTGACCAAGCGCGGCAAGTGTGCGGGCGTCAACTCCAAGATCTCCTGGACTCAGGTGGAGACCGGGTCGGCGATTACGTGGAAGTACCCGAGCGTCATCCTCCAGGGGGACAACTCGACCGGCGAGTTCTACTCGGTGGCGGTGGTGAACAACCGGCAGCAGGCCGACACCGGCACCAAGATGATTCACATCGGGAAGAACACGAAGAGCACGATCATCTCGAAGGGGATCTCCGCGGGTCGCGGCAACAACAGCTACCGCGGTCAGGTGAAGGTGATGCCCCGGGCGACCGGGGCGCGCAACTATACGCAGTGCGATTCGATGCTCATCGGTAACCAGTGCGGCGCGCACACGTTCCCGTACATCGAGGTTCAGAACGACTCGGCGGTGGTCGAGCACGAGGCGTCCACGTCCAAGATCGGCGAGGACCAGATTTTCTACTGCAAGCAGCGCGGACTCAACGCGGAGCACGCGATCTCGATAATCGTGAGCGGATTCTGCAAGGAAGTATTTCAGAATCTGCCGATGGAATTCGCGGTCGAGGCGCAGCAGCTGCTCGGGATCTCGCTCGAGGGATCCGTCGGCTGACGGGCCAGCGCCGGTAACCGCGGCGCGCGAAGGAACAACCAACAACGGAATACAGTCGTGCTTGAGATAAAGGGACTGCGCGCGAACATCGGCGACAACGAGATACTGAAGGGACTGGACCTCACCGTGAAAGACGGCGAGGTCCACGCCGTCATGGGGCCCAACGGCTCCGGCAAGAGCACGCTGGCGCAGGTGATCGCTGGGCATCCCGCGTACCAGGTGACCGCCGGATCCGTGACGTATGACGGTGTGAACCTGCTCGACATGGAGCCCGAGGAGCGCGCCCAGGCCGGAATCTTTCTCGCCTTCCAGTATCCGGTGGAGATCCCCGGCGTGACGAACGCGTACTTCCTGCGGTCCGCCTATAACGCCGTGCGCAAGGCTCGCGGCGAGGATGAAGTCGACCCGCTGGAGTTCCTCGACGTGATGGAGGAGAAGATGAAGCTCGTGGACATGGACCCGTCAATGCTGAACCGGTCTGTGAACGCGGGCTTCTCCGGCGGCGAAAAAAAGCGCAACGAGATCGTGCAGCTCGCGGTGCTCAACCCGAAGCTCGCGATCCTGGACGAGACCGACAGCGGCCTCGACATCGACGCGCTGCGGATCGTCGCGGACGGCGTCAACAAGCTGCGCGGCCCCGACAAGTCGGCCATCGTGGTGACGCACTATCAGCGTCTGCTCAACTATATCGTGCCGGACTACGTGCACGTGCTCGCGGGCGGACGCATCGTGCGGTCGGGCGGAAAGGAGCTCGCGATCGAGCTCGAGGAGCACGGCTACGACTGGATCCAGACGCACGCGCCGGAAGGTGCCGGCGCCGCGCGCGGGTGATCTCCATCGTGACACAGCCGGAAAGCCCGGTTCACCACTACCTCGAAAGCCTCGACGAGCTGCTGGGCGGAAAAGCGAGTCGCGTCGCCGAGCTGCGCGTGCGGGCGATGGACCGCTTCGTTTCGCTCGGGTTCCCCAGCATGAAGAACGAGGACTGGCACTATACCAGCGTCGCGCCCGTCGCCACGCGGGTGTTCAACCGCTCGCCGAGCGCGGCGCCCGGGGCCGCGCTGGACGTCGCGCCGATGCTGTTCGGCGCGCCGACATGGCCGCGGCTGGTGTTTGTAGATGGATGGTTCGCGCCCGAGCTGTCCCACGTCGCCGATCGCCCGGGCGTGCGAGTCAGCACTCTCGCGGCGCTGCTTGCAGACGGCGATTCACCCGACGTCGGGAGGCTGGGCGAGATAGCGAACCACGACACCGCGGCGTTCACGGCGCTCAACACCGCCCTGATGCAGGACGGCGCCGTCATCTCGATCGGCGCAGGCGTCGAGGTCGACGTTCCGATCCACCTCCTGTTCATATCCACGGGACCCGAGGCGTTGTCGGCGTCCTTTCCGCGAAACCTGCTCGTGCTCGAGCGCTCCGCGAAGGCGACGGTGATCGAGAGCTACGCGGGCGTCGGCGACGAGACCTACCTCACGGTGCCGGTCACGGAGATCTCCCTCGGCGATGGCGCGCGGCTGGAGCACATCAAGGTTCAGAACGAGACGGCGGGTGCATTTCATGTCGGCACCGTGCAGGCGAGGCAGGAGAGGGACAGCGAGCTGCACTCGTTCTCATACGCGGCCGGCGCGGAGCTGTCGCGCACCAACATCTACACGCTGCTCGACGGCCCGGGCTCGTCGTGCACCATGAACGGGATGTACATGGTGTCGGGGCTGCAGCACGTGGATCATCAGACGCGAATCGAGCACGCGCAGCCTAACACGACGAGCCGGGAAGTCTACAAGGGCATTCTCGACGGGCACTCGCACGGCGTGTTCAACGGGAAAGTGTACGTGCGGCCGGAAGCGCAGAAGACCGACGGAAAGCAGAGCAACAACAATCTGCTGCTGTCCCAGCATGCGAGAGTGGACACCAAGCCGCAGCTGGAGATCTTCGCGGACGACGTGAAGTGCACTCACGGCGCGACGATCGGACGGCTGGACGAGGTGGCGCTGTTCTACATGAAGAGTCGGGGGCTGGACGCGGAGCAGGCGCGAACGCTGTTGATCTATGCGTTCGCGGCGGAGGTGCTGGAGGAGATTCCGGTGAAAGCGGTGAGAGATGCGCTGGAAGCCGCGGTCTTCGCCCGGGTTCGCGGCGAGCAGCTCCAGGTGGCCGGCGACTAGACCGGCCCGCGCCGCGAGCTAGCCTCGCGTGAACACGAAAAAGACGACCGCCAGCACGAGCAATGCGCCAAGGATCCACGTCCTGTCCAGCCGCGCCGGCCGCGCCGCCAGGGTTTCCGCGGTGCGCAACAGCGGCGTGCGGATCGTCGTTCGCTTCGTGTCCGGATCCGACGGCGGATGCTTGCCCGCGTTCACTACGGTGAAGCCCGTGGGCAGCGCGGCGGATGTGAACGTCAGCTTGGCGGTTCCGATCAGAATCTGATCGCCCGGCTCGAGCTTCCTGGGAGTAAGCACCTGTTCGCCGTTGACGCGGGTCCCGGTCGGGCCCAGACTCTCGAGAATCGCGTCCTCTCCTTCCAGCGTGACTCTCGCATGCGTGCGCGACACCGTCGGCTCGCGCACCACGAGATCGCTGTCCGCGTCGCGACCGACCGTAAACAACTGCTGTCGCAGCGGATACGCGCGTCGCTCGAAGTGATGAACCAGATAGCGCTCGGTCATGTCAGGCTCGAACCTCCTGCGGGAATGACGACCCGTATCTACATCCGTTTCACAGGCCGCAAGAATCGCGGCATCGCGTATTGCGATGCCATGTTGCCCGCGTACATTCGCGGAACGTGACAGGCGGGGGCGGGCTCGAGTGCTGGCCGAACAGGAACCGGTAGTCGTACCCCTACTCCTCACCCGCGGATGATGAGGAAGGAGCGCTGCTGATGCACGATTTGGGGCGCGTCCTCGATAGCTTCGAGGACGGACGGGAACGCCTTGTGCAGCGCTTGCGCGCGCTGGACGACAGGCAATGGGCTGGTCCGCGAAAGATCCGGACTACCCGAGGTACAGCGTTCGAATAATGTTCCGTCACGCTGTGCTACACGATATGCTGCACTGTTACAGAATCGAAGAGCTCTTGCTCAAGCAGGATTGGACCTGACAACCACCCGATTCGGAGGCGTTTTTCATGGCAACGAAGCTCGACAAGACCATCAAGCGGGAGCTGGAGCTCGACGGCAAGGCGTACATGATCGCGATCTCGCCCGAAGGCGTCAAAGTCACGCAGAAGGGCTTTCGGAAGGGACAGGAGCTTTCCTGGCGCAGCATCATCAGCGGCGACGCGTCGCTGAACGAAGATCTCAACGTGAGCGCGGACGCGACGAATCCGCAATTCTAGCTCCTGGCTGTTAGCTGTTGGCTTTTCGCTCAGCCAATAGCCAACAGCCAGCAGCCAGCAGCTCACGTTAAGGGGACGGGGAGTCGGAGAGGTGCTCGTGCACTATCACCCACTCCCCGTCTCTTTTGGCGAACACCGCCGTCCACGCGCCGCCGATGACATGCGGCTGGCCGGCCGGAGTCAGATGCGGTACCCGGTACGTGGTAGTCATCACGGCCGCCGACCGCGACAGGACATCCACCCGCATCGTCGTCCACTCCCACTTGGGCTCGCGCATGTTGCGGCCGACGTACACCCAGAACTGCCGGACCGCAGCTTCGAGTGAGTCACGCGTTGTAGTGACGCGCCCGCCGGACGCGGAGTAGACCGCTCCCGTTTTCGGGTACAGGCTCATCAAGCCCGCTAGAACGTCCGGGGCGGCCAGGTCATACGCGCCCTTCACCCGCTGCTCGATCTCCGCGGCTATCACGCGGCGGTCGGCGTCCGAAAGCGCGGCCTCGGCCCCGGGCCGGCAAGCCAGCGCCAGGATTCCTGCCAGAAGAACGACGCCCAGCCCGCCCACCAGTCTTTTCGGGGTCATGATGGTGTCCTCACGTCGCGACACAAGTTGTCTCAGGCACGGGACATAATAGGACGCTGCGCACGGCTTGAAGGGGCCTTGAGAGGGTGAACCGGGGGTGTGCCAGTTGCACCTGGCGCGATCGAATGCAGCGCGAGTGCCATACAAACCCGTATCGGTTCGCGCAGGAGGCAATATGTATCGCGCATTGAAAGTGTTGGTGGCATGTGGGGCGGTGCTGGCGGCGGGCTGCGGCGACAGCTCGCGGATTTCGTCCGAGCTGCAGAACGACCTGGCGCTCGCCGCGGTTGGCGCTGACCTCGAGCTGGCATCGCGGTCTACCGACGAGATGCGGGTCGTGGGAGCGGTCGAGCGCACCACGCCACCCTTCAAGGCGATGGCGAGCTCCGCGCGCGCACCGCGTCCGCGTCGCTCCCCCACGCCGCAGATCACCGCGGACGTCCAGGAGGAAACCGAGTTCGTCGAGGAGCCGGAGGTCGCGGCCCGGGAAGAGCCGATGCCTGCCCCGGCTCCGGTCGAAGAGGCACCGGTTGAGATCGCTGCGTCCACCCGGCCGCGCGCGATCGAGCCTGTGTTGTCCGGCGGATCGGGCGCGGGCAGCCGCGGAACGGATTGGGGAACGATCATCGGCATCGCCGGCGCCGTCGTGCTGCGCGGTGGCGAGGTCGGTGAGGACCGCTGCATCCCGCCCAGCGCGGGCCGCGGCCGCACCATCTCTATCAACGACCGCTTTCCGGTTCCGCGGGGTCGCGGCACGGGCCGCGTCGCGATGGGCGGAATGGGAGGCGGACGCACCGGCGGCCAGATAATCCGGACCGCCCCCGCAAGACCGCGCGACATCTCCAACCGGCCTATGTCTTCACCGTCGTCTTCCACCGTCCGGCCGATGCCGAGCGGGGGGAGCGCCGGCAGCACCGCGACGAACGCGAGCGAAGGCAGATCGACGGCGAACGGCGATTTGCAGTAGCAGTCGCGTGTCGCCCATGAAAGAACGCGGCCCGGGTGGCCGCGTTCTTTTTATATTCAGCATTGACAGGGGTGCCCTAACGGGCTGAGAGAGTCCCTCATAACCTGATCCGGGTCGTACCGGCGTAGGGAGTCGACATGATTGCAGCACCGAGCGGTTCGGGCACGGCCCGGACCCAGATGCATTTCGCGCGTCAGGGCGAGATCACCGACGCGATGCGGTTCGTGGCCGCGCGCGAAGATCTCGAGCCCGAGCTCGTGCGGGCGGAAGTCGCCCGCGGTCGCCTGATCATCCCCGCGAACATCCATCACCTCGCCGGCGCCCTGGAGCCGATGTGCATCGGCAAGGTGTCGGGGGTAAAGATCAACGCCAACATCGGTAACTCCGCCGTGAGCTCCGACGCGGACGGCGAGCTCGAGAAGCTGCGCATGGCGATCAAGTACGGCGCCGACACCGTGATGGACCTCTCCACCGGCGGAAACATCGACGCGATCCGGCAGGCGATCATCGCCGCGTCGCCGGTGCCGATCGGAACCGTTCCGATCTACCAGGCCGTGCAGCAGGACAAGGAGCTGGAGGAGCTGACCGCCGAGGATCTGCTCGAGATGATCGAGCACCAGGCGCGGCAGGGCGTGGATTACATGACCATTCACGCCGGGATTCTCCTCGAGCATCTCGCGCTCGTGCACGGCCGCGTCACCGGCATCGTCAGTCGCGGGGGATCACTGCACGCCGTCTGGATGATGGCGCACCGGAAGCAGAACCCCCTGTATGAGAGGTACGACGACATCCTAGATATCCTGCGCCAGTACGACGTGACGATCTCGCTCGGCGACTCCTTGCGACCCGGCTCCATAGCGGACGCGAGCGACCGCGCGCAGTTCGCCGAGCTCGAGACGCTGGGCGAGCTGACCCGCCGCGCGTGGGAGCGCGACGTGCAGGTGATGGTCGAAGGCCCCGGGCACATCCCGATGCACCAGATCGAGATGAACGTGCGGAAGCAGAAGGAGATCTGCCACGAGGCTCCGTTCTACACGCTCGGCCCGCTCGTAACCGACATCGCGCCCGGCTACGATCACATCACCAGCGCGATCGGCGCGGCGATGATCGGCTGGTACGGCGCGGACATGCTGTGCTACGTCACGCCGAAGGAGCACCTCGGTCTGCCGAACGCTGAGGATGTGCGCAACGGAGTGATCGCGTACAAGATCGCGGCGCATGCCGCGGATGTCGCGCGCGGACGGAAGGGCGCCCGCGACAGAGACGACGCCCTGTCGAAAGCGCGGTACGAGTTCGACTGGAACGAGCAGTTCCGGCTCAGTCTCGACCCGGAGCGCGCGCGCGAGTACCACGACGAGGCTCTGCCCGCGGAGTACTTCAAGAGCGCGGAGTTCTGCGCGATGTGCGGACCGAAGTTCTGCTCCATGCACCACTCGCGGACGATCGAGGACGGTCTCGCGGAGCTCGCGCGCGAGCGCGCCGAGTCGCTGGTGCCCGCAGAAGCGTGAGCGACTGAGTCTCGCAGGGAAGTTTCCCTGGCGCGCGCTGGCCGCGGGCTGCGCGGTGATGCTCGGCGCGTGCGGGCCGAGCATCACTCCACTCCCTCCGCGCGGTCCCGTGCCCATGGTGGACATCCAGGTACCGCCTGTCGACGCGGTGCCAACGCCCACCGCTCCGACCGCCGCCGAAGCCGCGGCGGCGACGCGGGCCGAGTCCGAATACTTCGACGCTTATCCTCTCATGGTGCCCGTCGCGGGCGTCGCGCCTTCGTCTCTGCGCGACTCGTTCAACGACGCGCGCTCGGGGGGCCGCAGGCACCGCGCCCTTGACATCCCGGCACGCCGCGGCACGCCGGCTCTGGCAGCAGTGGACGGCAGCATACTCAGCATGCGCCAGAATGCGCTGGGCGGGACCACGCTGTACCTGGTGGATGAGCAGCGGAGGTTCGTGTACTACTACGCGCACCTGGACCGGTATCATGACCGGATCTCCGAGGGAATCGAGGTGAAGCAGGGCGAGGTGGTGGGCTACGTCGGCACGAGCGGCAACGCGCCGCCGGGCTTCCCGCATCTTCATTTCCAGGCGCTCCGCGTGGACGCGAGGCGGCGCGACTGGTGGAACGGTCCGCCGGTGGACATCAGGCCCTATTTCCATATGGCGGGCCGGGAGCGTGCGCTTTGAGGAACCGGCTATCATACAACGGTCACGGATCAAGCGGGGATCGATGAAGGGAAAGGATCGGGCGACACTTCGAGCGGAAGCGCATCACCTCGACCCGGCCGTGCACATCGGCGGGCAGGGAATCAACGAGTCGCTCGTCGCCTCGCTGCAGGACGTCCTCCGCACGCGCGAGCTCGTGAAGGTGAAAATCGGGAAGGGCACCGACCTCAAGGCGAAGGAGGCGGCCGAGGCGCTGTCGAAGAAGACCCGCTCCGAGGTCATCCAGGTCATCGGACGCACCGTCACGCTGTACAGATTCAACCCCGACCTCCACGAGTGATCGCGGCCTCACGCGCCGCCGAGCGTTGAGCGAGGTCGCCGTGCCGCCTATTATTCGGTTTCACGCCCGCACCCACCCATCGACGGACGAATGCCCTACGTAATAACCGAAGCCTGCAAGGACACGAAGGACAGGGCATGCGTAGACGTCTGCCCGGTCGACTGCATCTACGAAGGGCCGGACCAGCTGTTCATCCATCCGGACGAGTGCATCGACTGCGGGGCCTGCGAGCCGGAGTGTCCGGTGACCGCGATCTTTCCCGAGGAAGACGTGCCGGCGAACATGAAGCAGTTCATCCAGATCAACCGCGAAGTCTTCAAGTCCGACACCCCGCCCGGCCGCCCGCAGCGCTAGCTCGTTTTCGTTCGCGTCCATGCGCTGGCTTGTACGCGCGGAGCGGGCACGGCGGGATATCCTCGACTGCGCCTACGCTCGCAAACTGCGCTCGCTAAGACGGCGCTGTCGAGGACACCCCGCCGCGCCCGCTCCGGCAGGCATCGACTGGGTGCCAGACGGGACGAGGCGACCTGTGTCCCCGAAGCGAGCGTCTTAGCGCGCGTAGTTTGCGCGCGTAGCGAGCGTAGCGGGACACAGGTTGTCTCGTCTCACCCGACGAACTGTCAGGCGTAGTGAAGCGAGCTGAGGAATTCGGTGAGGACGTGATTGAACGCCGCGGGCTTCTCGAGATTGCTGACGTGGCCCGCGCCGGGCAGGATCTCGAGGCGGCTGCCGGGTATCGCCGCGTGCATCTCGCGCGACTCCTTGACCGGCGTCAGCGCGTCTTCTTGGCCGACGATGACGAGAGTGGGCACGTTGATCGACGGCAGCAGGTCGGTGGAGTCCGGACGATCCATCATCGCCTGCAGCGCGCCGATGATTCCTTCGACGGGCGCGCTGGCGAGCATCTGGTGCAGGCCGTCTACGAGGGCGGGATTCTGCGCGCGCGTCGTCGCTCCAACCATGCCGTTGATCTGCGCGTTGGCGACGGCGCTCGCGCCGCCCTCGCGGGCCACGGCTATTAACTCGAGCCGCTTCCTGCGCGTTTCGGGAGAGTCGGCGCCCGGCCGGGTGTCCGCCAGCACGAGAGCGCGAACCAGCTCCGGCTTCGCGCGCCAGAGCGCGAGCGCGACGTACCCGCCCATCGAGAGGCCGCCGATGACGGCCTTGTCTATGCCAAGGCTCGCGAGCAGCTCGATCACATCCTCCGCGAACTGCTCCATCGAGTACGGGCCCTCCCGGCCGGACTCGCCGAATCCGCGCAGGTCCGGAGCGATGCACCGCCCGTGCTCCAGCAATGCGCTGGTCTGCGGGGCCCAGAGCGAGCGATTGTGCGGGAAGCCGTGCAGCAGGACGACAGGCATGCCCGACCCTACATCGTCGTAGGCTATCGTAATGCCGTTAGCCAGCGTCGAGGCATCGCCCATCGAAAGTCAGCCAGAATAGGGTGGGGCCCTCGAGCTCGCGCGCGGCTGCGAGCGCTGCAACGAAGGCCTTCGCACTGTAGGTCGAGTCGAGCATGATCGCGTAAGCGTCGAACAGCTGCTTTGCGGCTTCCTGCGAGCCGGGCAGAATGCGGCCGTACGCTCCTCCGAACGCATCGTGCACGACGCGGACCAACCCCCGCGACACGGGCGGCACATGCTCGCCCGTCTTGTGCAGGATCAGCTTGCCCGCGCCGTCGGCGAGCTTGCGTACGCGGCGCCGATTGGCAGCGAGGCGCGGCGCGACCCGGGCCCCGACGACCTCGATGTCCAGTCCGGCGATGGCGAAGCCGAGCGCGAGTCCCGCGGTCGTGCCGCCGCTGCCGAGCGGCAGCACGACCCGCGCGGGCGCGGGCAGCTCGCCGGCCGCGATCTGCTCCGCGAGCTCCAGTCCGGCGTTGACCTGCGCGAGCACGCCGAGCGGAGTGCTCCCGCCGAGCGGCACATAGTGAACTCTGCGGCGAAGCCGGTGCGCAAGCGCCCGCGCGATAGCGAACACCGCGTTGCTCGACAGCGGGCCCGTCGCCGACCGGGATATGAGCTCGGAGACGCTGATCGCGCCCGGATTCATGTCGTGCTTCCACCGCATCGCGACCGTGTCCGCGCCGAGTGAGCGCGCGTGGACGGCCGTCGCGAGCACGTGCGTGGAGCCCTCGCCTCCGATCGTGAGCACTGTGTCCCCCTCCCGAACTTCGCCGAGCAGAAACTCGAGCGACCGCGCCTTGTTTCCGCCGAATGCCGTGGCGTTGAGGTCGTCGCGCTTGATCCAGAGCCGCGGGTGGATCTCGCCGCCGCTCATGACGGGCGACGGCAGCGTGCAGAGGCCGACGCGGGGAATGGATTGCAACGCGGGGAACCTGCGATACAGCGGGAGGTCCGGCGCGGGGCGGCCGGCCACTAGATTCCTCTCTCACAACGATGCCCGCGCAAACCGACCAGAACAGATCCGCGCAGAGCGCGCCCGGGACGGCGGCTTACGTCGACTCTCCCGCGGCGGCGGAAAAGCTCGTTGCCTCGCTCGGACGCGTAGACCGGATCGCGATCGACACGGAGGGCGCGAGCTTTCATCGGTTCGTGGACCGGATCTATCTCATTCAGCTCTCCACGCGCGACGTTACGGCAGTCATTGACCCGCTGACGGCCGGCGAGCTCCCGACGCTCGGCGCGCTGCTTGCCGACCGGTCCGTCGAGGTGGTGCTTCACGACGCGGACTACGACCTGCGCCTGCTGCACCAGGACTACGGCTGGCATCCAACCAACATCTTCGACACGCGCATAGCTGCTCAGCTCCTCGGCATTCCCGCGTTCGGACTCGGCGCGCTGCTCGAGCGGTTCCTCGGGATCAAGCTCGAGAAGAAGCATCAGCGCGCGGACTGGTCCATGCGGCCGCTGCCGCAGGACATGCTTCAATATGCGCAGGAAGACACCCGCTATCTCCTGCAGCTCCGCGACCTGATCGGAGCGGAGCTCGAGCGCATGGGAAGAATGGAGTGGGCGCGCGAGGAGTTCGAGCTGCTCGAGGGAACACGGTGGGCGGCAGATGACGAATCGCTGGCGTTCATGCGGATGAAGGGAGCGCGCGACCTCACACGGCGCGAGCTGGCAGTCCTGGGCGAGCTGACGCGGTGGCGGGACGCAAAGGCGGCGGAGCTGGACCGCGCGGTGTTCCGGGTGATGGCGAACGAAGTGCTGCTGGAGCTCGCCCGCATCGCGCCGACGCGCGGGGACCAGCTCATGGGAATCAAGGGAATGCCGCGGTCGCTGGCGCAGCGCGCGTCGCAGGAGATTCTCGACGCCGTGCAGCGCGGGCTGGCCGTGCCCGAGGAGAATCTGCCGCGCTACCCGAAGGCGGCACGCTGGCAGAAGGACCCCGACTTCGACCGCCGCGCCGCGGCGCTGAAGGGGGCGCGCGACGTAGCCGCGGCGCGGTTGCAGGTCGATCCGGGAGTGCTGTGCTCGCGCGAGCGCATCGAGGCGGTGGCGCGGCGCAACCCGGCGACGATGGAAGAGCTGGCCGAGATTCGTGAGCTGCGGAAGTGGCAGGCGAGAGAGCTCGGGCCGGACTATCTGCGCGCGCTAAAGCCCTAGATAGGCCCGCACCCGCGGCTCGATTCTGTCGGGCGTCCAGAAGGGCGTCCACACGATGTTGGTCTTGACCGACTCCACGCCTTCGATGGCTCCGACTTCGCGCTCTACGCTCGACACGATCTCCGGCCCCGACGGGCACGCCGGTGACGTCAGCGTCATGTCCACGTTGACCATGGAGCCGTCGACGCGCACGCCGTAGAGCAGCCCAAGGTCCACGATGTTCAGGTGAAGATCGGGATCCTTCACGCGCCTGAGCGCGAGCTTGACCTGCTCCTCGCTGACCGCGCCTTCAACCTCGGGCGTCGCGCTGGACGCCGCGTTGGACGGAGAGTCGCTCACTCGCCAGCCGTGCGCTTCCTGCGGGTGCTGCTGGCAGGCGCGCGTTTCCTCGCCGCGGCCGCACGAGTTCTGGCCCGGCGCGCGGAGGCGCGCTTGCGCGCGGCAGCGGCCTTGGCGGCCCGCACCTTCTGCGTGTCGCCGTTCCAGCCATCGCGGCGATCCGCGCGGAACGCCGTCGGCATCTTCATCGCGCCCCGCGGCCCGTCGATCACCGCGAGAACGGCCGCATCCGACAGATCGGCGCGGACGTCGGAGATGACGCGGCCCGGGTGCCGGGCGCGCGCGGCATGCACGCGGTTGGTGAGCAGGACCACGAACATCTTCCTGTCCGGATCGATCCACATGGACGTCCCGGTGAAGCCGGTGTGGCCGTACGCCCGCGGCGTCAGGTACCGCCCGGAGCCGTAGTCCCCGTCAGCGGTATCCCATCCGAGCGCGCGGTGACCGGAGGCGCGCCGCGTGAAGAGCGCGACGGTAGTGTCCGCGAAAATCCGCGCGCCGTCATAGGTCCCGCCGTCGAGCATCATCTGCGCGAACACGGCGAGATCGGACGCCGTGCTGAAGAGGCCCGCGTGGCCCGCGACTCCGCCCAGCGCGTGCGCGTTCTCGTCGTGCACCTGCCCGTGAACGGGATAGCCGCGGGGCGAGATCAGCTCGGTCGGCGCGACCCGGGAGCGCAGCGAATCGGCCGGGCGGAAAAAAGTGTTGTGCATTCGCAGCGGCCCGTACACCCGGTTGTGCAGAAAGACGTCGAGCGGCTGCTGCGCGACAGCTTCGACGATGAAGCCGAGCACGTCGGCGCCGAGATCGGAGTACAAGTACTTCCTTCCCGGGATGTCGCGCACGCGGGTGGTCAACACCATGGTGCGGGCAGCGTCCGGCGTGTCGGCGACGCGCCACAGGTCGCGCGCCGCCGGCAGTCCTGACCGGTGCGTCAGGAGATCCTGCACAGTCACCATGTCGTTGAGCCCGCCGGTGAACTGCGGCAGGTAGCGCGTTACGGGGGCATCGAGCTGGATCTTGCCGTCGTCGTACAGCGCCATAATGGCCGCGGTCGTGCCCACGACTTTCGTCAGTGAGGCGATGTCGTAGATCGTCGTGTCAGGACTCACCGTGTTGCTCTCCGCGCCCCAGCTGAGGCGGCCGAAGCCGCGCTGGAGCACGACTCCGCCTCTGCGGCCCACGACCACGGCAGCGCCCGGGTAGCCGCCCGCGTCGATCCCGCGCGTGACAATGCGCTCGACGGATTCGAGGCGGTTCGCCGACATGCCTACGGCCGCCGGCTTCTTGGCCGGCAACCCGTCGCTCGCGGCGGTAAGGCCGAGAACAGTTACGACTATCCTGAGCACTATAACTCCGGAAAAGCGCTGCGTGCTGCGCGCTGCGTCCTATCAGGCAATAGTGGCGCCGCGGTTTCCACAGTACCCTACTATCTACCTCTCCGAGGCCTGTACGGTTCCAGCCGGAAACCGTCCGCGCCTCTGGGGTGACACATAGTACAGCACTCAATGACGGCTGACCAGCTGATTTTGAAACGGGCTCGTGATGGCGACGAGGATGCGCTGCGCTCCCTGTGGAGTCAGCACTCGCCGCACATCGACGCGGTTGTGCGTCGCCTGTGCGGGGACGCGGAGCTTGCCGCGGACATCGCCCAGGAGGTCTGGATCCAGATTTTCCGGGCGCTTCCGGGTTACCGCGGCGAGGCGCAGTTCGGCACGTGGGCGCACCGGATCGCGGTCAACCGCACGCTGAACGCGCTTCGCAAGGTGCGGCGCATCGAGAAGTGGGAGGTCGACATCACCGACGATTCGGCCGCTACGGAGATGGACCCCGACCGGGGATTTCTCGCGGCGTCGATAGACGAAGCGATGCAGCAGCTGTCGCCGGGCGCCCGCACGGTGTTCGTGCTGCACGATGTCGAAGGGTACACGCACGAAGAGATCGCGAGCCGGCTCGGCATCACGTCGGGCGGCTCCAAATCGCAACTGTTCAAGGCGCGCGCGAAACTTCGCCGGCTTCTCGCGCACGTCATCGACGATACCTGGCCGGCGAGGAATGAGAGTCATGCTGCATCTGCCTGCTGATAGACTGATCGAGCTCGGCGACGCCGAGCCGACCAACACCGAGCTCGCGCATCTCGGCGCGTGCGCGGAGTGCGAGCACGAGCGCCGCGCGTATCGCGCGCTGCGCGGTCTCGCCGCCGCCGAGGGGGACGCCACCAGCGCGCCGCTCACGTCGTGGGAGTCTCTTGGATCCGCGCTCAGGGATGAAGGGCTGATCGTCCGGAAGCCCGCGCCCGTGCTTACCCTGACTCCGCCGGGAACGCCCGCGGTCGCGCGTCCGCGACCTCGCTTCCAGGCGAGCGAGTGGGGGCTGCGCGCCGCTGCCGCGCTGCTGCTCGTCGTGGGCGGTGTCGCGGTCGGCAGATACTCAGGCGCGCCGCCGTCTTCGAGCCGTCCCGCCGCCGGCCAGACCCAGTCCGCGCCGACGGCCGACGCGACGCTTGGTCTCGCGTCGAATTTCTCCGGGAGCTACACCTCGAACGCGGAAGCTCTCGCGGCGCTGTACCGCGCGCAGCGTGAGTACGAGCGCGCGGCGACGTTCCTGATGACCAACAACCCCGTCGGTGACGAGACCGCGCCGGACGTCTACCGCGCCCGGCTTGCCGCGCTCGACAACGTCATGGAGGCATCCATGACGGCGCTCGAGGGCGCGCCCGCGGACCCGGTGCTAAACCGTTATTACATCGCGGCCGCGGGTGCCCGCGAGTCCACGCTCCGCCAACTGCAAACCTCCCTCCCCGCGGGATCGAGGATCGACAGCTTCTGATGATGAACAAGCCGCACAGGCGCTACGGCGTCGCTTCAGCTCTTGGTCTGCTTGCCGGCGCGGGGCTCGCGATTCCGGCTCCGATGTCGGCGCAGGGAACACCCGCGCCGTCTCCGGTCGCGCGCACCGCGCCGCTCACCCGGCCCACCGGCTGGCTCGGAATCCATTACTCCGCGGAAGCGAAGATCGACGAAGCGGGTGAAGGGCTCAGAATTTCCTACAACTCGTATCCGATCATCGAGGCCGTGGAGCCTGGATCGCCGGCCGAGCGCGCGGGACTTCAGGTCGGTGACACCCTCCTGGCCTTCAACGGGCACGACTTCGTGCATCGCGGCGTTCCGATGGCGAGGCTCCTTCGGCCGGGTGAGCGCCTCGCCATCCGGCTCAGGCGGAACGCGCGCCGGACGGTGACGGTTACGGTCGGCATTCGCCCCGAGGGACTGTTCGGCTTCCGAATGACGACTCCGGGCCAGGCCGGCACCCGGGTGATGGTTCAGGCGCCGATGCGCCCCGGCATCGCGCAGCTGGAGCAGTCGGTCGCGGAGCTCCGCGAAGCGAGCATTATGCTCGCGCCGCGAGTTGCCGCGCAGGCTGAGGAAATAGCCCGACGGACGGTCCGCGCGCTCGAGACGGACGTGGTAATGAATCCGTCGGTTGCGCCGCTCATCGCTTTCGCCACGCCCTCAGGCGCGCTGCAGATCGCCGGTGCCGAGATGGTGCCCATCAACGCGCAGCTCGGCGAAGTGCTGGGTGTTCGGAGAGGAGTGCTGCTAGTGAACGTCCCCTCTGGTACGCCGGCGCACCGCTCGGGCCTTCGCGGGGGGGACATCATCGTGAGAGCGGTGACGACCGAGATAGCGGATCCCACTGCTCTGCACCTCGCCATGGTTCAGGCGGGCCCGGCGAAAGCGCTGCAGCTTGATTTAGTGCGGAAGGGACGACCGCAGAGACTAATCCTGCGCTGGTAGAGGTATCAGGTATCAGGTATCAGAGAGAACCGTTCATCTGATACCTGATACCTATTTCAGTCCGGCAGCCTCAGGTCATCCGGTAACAAAGACTTGTGAATCGCGATCGCCGCCACCGCCCCCGCGGCAGCCGCCGCGATCGCCAGCTGAGGCCCGGGCGTTATGTCACCCGCCGCGTACACGTTCTCGACCGACGTTCGCTGGCCGTCGTCCACCACGATCAGCCCTGAGTCGTCGCGCTCGCACTTCAGCTGCGCGCCGAGATCGTCCGCCGGATGCTGTCCGAGCGAGAAGAAAATTCTCTCGCAGTCCAGCTGCATCCCGCCCTCGAGCTGGATCGAGCTGACGTCGCTGTCCACCGAGCGCACGCTTTGGACACTCTCGCACAGCACCGGGATGTTCAGCGTCTGCAGCTGCTCGAGCATCTCCTCGCTCAGGTCCTGCGCGCCGCAATTCGTGCAGATGATGATCTCATCTGTCCAGTTCGCCAAAGCGAGCGCCATGCCGACGGCGCGCCTCCCCGTTCCGATCACGACCGTTTTTTTCCCCTTCGCCTCGAAACCGTCGCAGTCGGGACAGACGTGCGCGCTCTCGCCGTAGCACGCGGCGAGCCCTGGAATCGCCGGCCACACGTCCTTGATTCCGATCGCGAGCAGAAGCCGCTTCGCGGAAAGCGCGCGGCCATCCGCGAGGTCGAGCGCGATCGCGCCGTCGCCGTTGCGCTTGACCGTGCACACGTCCTGATCGATGAGCTGCACCCCGTACCGCCGGCACTCGTCGCGGCCGGCGGCGCGCAGCTCCGGCGGCTTGATCTTCGGCATCCCGAGAAAGCCGTTGATGCCGCGCGTCTCCCAGTTTCGTGGATCGCCGGAATCCACCACCACTACCGAGCGCTCGTATCTCGCCAGCCACACGGCGGCGCTCAGCCCCGCGGGCCCGCCGCCGACGATGGCTACGTCGTAATTCCCGTCCGAGTCCAGCCGGCTGGCGGGAGTAGTCAAGGCGCCGGAGCCCGTAGGGCGAACCGCTGCCGCATGCGCGCGACGTCGCGCCTGGAGAGCTCGGCGCGACTCACATAGTAGGACATGATGCTGTCGGGCTCGTTGGTGTGACTGAAGCCGAGCAGGTGCCCGATCTCGTGCATGATCACGGCGCGCACGGTCATCGCATCGATCCCCGGATGGGCCGCGAGCGCGACTTCCATGTCCACCCGGCCGAGGGCGCCGTCCGCGGTCCACCATGTCGAGCGGCCCGTCATCGGGTCGCCGAACCTGTTCCGCCAGAAGATCCGGATCATCGCGCGCGTGGAATCCGACGTGAAATCAAAGATCACCGGTACTCCGGCGTCGGACCACACTCCGAACGCTTCGCGCGCCTCGGCGACGAAAGCGGAATGAAACGCGTAATGCCGGGACGAAGGCTCGACCCAGACGCTCATGTACTCCGGGACGCGGCCGAACCCCGAGCTCCTGTTCGCGATTATCTCGACGCGCTGAAGCTCCGGCTGCTGCGCGGACGAAATCGACTCGGCGGAGAGCAGGGCGATGGCGAAGACGGAGACGGAGACGGAGACTCTGTTCACGATAGGAGGCTAACTGAAGCTCGTAGGGTCGGCCAGTCGGGCCAGATCTCCGGGAGTGTCCAGATCGAGCGCGACGCCATCGAGCGGAACGATGGCGACATCCGGCATGCGGCTCCGCAGCCACGCGCCAGCGCCGGCGTCACCAGTGAGACCCAGCAGCGCGGGCGCATGTTCCCGTCCGAAGAGCGCCGGGACGCCCGGGAGGCCGTCGTAACTCGATGCGACGATGCGCGAGCCCGCGCGGAAGGCAGTGATCAGCCGGCGCAGCGCAACGCCGTCCACCAGCGGCTGATCGGCGAGAACCACCATCACTGCATCGAGCGTGGGATCCCGCAGGACTCCCGTAAGTCCCGCACGAAGCGACGAGGCGAGTCCGCTTTCCCAATCGGGATTGAGCGTGACCGTGATGCCGGCCAGATCCTCCAGTGCCGGCCGAATAACCGCGGCACGCGCGCCGAGCACCACGACCACCGGATCGGTCCCCGCGGCAAGCGCCGCTTCGACTGCTCGCCGCACGAGCGGCTTTCCCTCGTACTCGATCAGCTGCTTCATCTGCCCCATCCGCGTGGATCCTCCCGCGGCGAGCACGACCGCTGCGATCCGGGGGCCGTTCGTGGCCGTCAGCCTTCGTCCGGGGCGATCGACGCGCGCTGTCCCGGAAGCAGGGCCCCGTGCAGAGCGTCCGGCCGATCGCGCAGATGCCGCGGGAGACGGCCGTGCACCACCGCGGAGACCTCCGCGATGATCGCCAGTGCGATGGCTTCCGGACCATCTCCTCCCACATCGAGTCCCACGGGCCCGAACAGCGAGCCGCCGCTCGCGGCCGCGGGGTCGCCTTTCGCGGCAAGCTCCGCGAGCATCCGGTCGGTTCGCGCGCGCGGTCCCAGCACTCCGACATATCCGACGCCCGCCGCCAGCAGGGCGCTCACATACCCGATGTCCCGGGCGAAGTGGTGCGACATCACCACGCCGGCCGTGCCGGGCGTGAGGCGAGCTGCGTCCGCCAGGTCGGATGGCTCGCGGCACTCGACGACTCTCGCGTCCGGAAAACGATTCGTGTGCGCCTCCGTGATTGGGCGGTGGTCCACTACGACCGTGTCCCAGCCGAGCTCCCGGGCCAGCCGGCTCACCGGAGCCACGTCGGGTCCGCTTCCGCAAATCACGAGACGAACCGCCGGGACCACGACTTCAAAGGCCAGCTCGATGGATCCTGTTTCACGGGAGAGACCGCGTCTTCCGGTTGCGAGCGCCTCGTCGAATTGCGCGCGTGCGAACGCGAGATCATTGCGGTTCGCCCAGTCCCCGACGGTGATCGCGTCCGCGCCGGCGAACAGAGCCTGCGCGCCGACTTCCGGAACACCGGTCGCGCGCCCGGACATGGTGACTGTCGCTATCACTGACGGCGCATCCGCTGAGAGAGCGGCGGTGAGCAGATCCGCGTGCTGCCGCGCCTGAGCAGCGGCAAGCGGCTGCAGCAGAACGTCGATCAGTCCGTTGCATCCGAGCCCAAGTCCCCAGACTGCGTCGTCGTCCGCGCGCGTGTCGTACGTGACGACGCGCGCGATTCCGCTCGAATGCACTTCCAGCGCGTGCGCACAGAGGTCTGACTCCAGACAGCCGCCGCTCACCAGCCCGACCGTAGAGCCATCCACGCGTATCACCATGCGGGCTCCGACTCCGCCATAGCTCGACCCGACGACTCTCACCACCGTCGCAAGAACGACAGACTCACGTAACTCGGCGGCCTGTTTCAGCGACCGGGCGATGGCGATGTGGCTGCTCATCTTCTGAATGTGACCGGGTGTCCGGATTCCGTCCAGCAGCGCGTGCGCGCTTGTCGGGTCGCGTCGCGGTCGGCATCTTCCCGTCGGGCCGCCGTTGTCGGCTCGCCTGCAACAGAACCAGTAGCCGAGGCAGCCGGTCATATGCCAGCAGTGGGCAACAGCGTCGCGAGGAAGGACGGGATCGGCAAGGCCACGGGCGGAGCGAAGTACGCCGACGACATCACGTTTCCGGGCATGTTGTACGGCCGCACGATCCGGTCGACGATTCCACGGGGTCGCGTTCGGTCCATTCGCTTCGATTTCGACACCACCGGATTCACGATCGTGGACTACCGCGACGTGCCCGCGAAGAACGCGGTGGATCTCATGTCGCAGGATCAGCCCTTTCTGGTCGAGCAGGAAGTCCGCCACATGGCCGAGCCGATCGTGCTGCTTGCGCACGAGGACAGGGAAAAGCTCAACGCGGCGCGCGTGGAGATCGAGTACGAGGAGCTGGAGCCGCTGTTCGATCCCGAGCAATCGCGCGAGATCTTCAAGTCCATCGACATCGTGAAGGGCGATGTCGCGTCGGCGCTCGCCAGGGCGGACGTAATCGTCGAAGGCACGTACCGCACGGGACACCAGGAGCACATCTACATCGAGCCCAACGGAGTCATCGCGGTGCCGGAGGACGGCGGGATAGCGATCCACGGCTCGGTGCAGTGCCCGTTCTACGTCATCAAGGCGCTGCGCTGTCTTCTCGGCTCGGCGCATCCGAACGTGCGCGTCATCCAGACGGAGACGGGAGGGGGGTTCGGGGGCAAGGAAGAGTATCCCTCGATGATTTCCGGTCACGCCGTGATGCTCGCGCTCAAATCGGGCCGGCCTGTGAAGATCATATACGATCGTGTCGAAGACATGGTCGCGACGACGAAGCGGCACCCCGCGATCGTGAAGCACCGGACCGGGCTGACGCGCGATGGGCGCATCGTTGCGATGGACGTGGACGTGCTGCTTGACGGCGGGGCGTACGTGACGCTGAGCCCGACGGTGTTGTCCCGCGGCTGCATTCACGCGGCGGGCCCGTACTGCTGCCCCAACACGCGCATCCAGGGGCGCGCGGTCTTCACCAACACGCCGCCCAACGGAGCGTTCCGCGGATTCGGCGCGCCGCAGACGGAGTTCGCGGTGGAGGTCCACATGGATCGCATCGCCGAAGAGCTCGGGATGGATCCCGTCGAGCTTCGCCGGATCAACGCGCTGCGTCCGGGCGACACTACCGCGACGGGGCAGACGCTGCGCGACGACTGCAGCGCGCACATGGTGCTCGAAGAGGCCGTGAAGCGGACGGACTTTCAGCGCAAGCGCGCGGAGTACAAAGGGACGAACCGCACGATCGGGTTGGCGCTTTTCTACCACGGGGCGGGATTCACCGGCGCGGGCGAGCGCAATCTCAAGTCGAGGGCACGCCTCGAGCTCACGCCCCGCGGAGTGCGCATCGCGACGGGCAGCACCGAGATCGGACAGGGGACGCGGACGATGCACGCGCAGATCGTGACCGATGCGCTGGGAATTCCGTACGAGGATGTGGAAGTGGCGCAGCCGGACACCTCGAAGGTCGCGGACAGCGGCCCGACCGTCGCCTCGCGGACGTGCATGGTCGTCGGGAAGATTCTCGAAGAGTGCGCGCACGAAATGAAGGAGAAGCTCGGCGGCCTCTCCCCGGCGGAGTACTACGCGCGCAATGGTCCGCTCACCGTCGAGCGCATGTACGAGCCGCCCGACTGGATCCAGTGGGACGACAAGACCTACCTCGGCGACGCGTACGCGAC
>DATLBG010000012.1:0-17804 GCA_035527035.1 Gemmatimonadaceae bacterium
GCATCGAATTCGGCGACCTTCGCTGGGTCATCGGTTTTCTGCCCGGACTTGTCCATACGTGATGTTAAACGTATATCGTGTCGGCAATGACTGACAATGGCCGGGTGGAGACGCACGTCGAGAACGGCGTCGGGACGATCAACTTCTTTCATCCGAAGAGCAATTCCCTGCCCGCGGCCGTGCTCGCGGATCTTGCCGTGGCGGTGAGGACACTAGGGGAAGACTCCGCGGCCAAGGTGATAGTTCTGCGTAGTGAAGGAACGGGGCCGTTCTGCGCCGGCGCTTCATTCGCCGAGCTCAGGGCGATCACCGACGCGGGATCCGGCAGGACTTTTTTCCTCGGCTTCGCGAATCTGATCGTCGCGATGACAGCGTGCCCGAAGTTCATCATCGCCCGCGTGCAGGGAAAAGCCGTGGGCGGGGGCGTCGGAATTCTCGCGGCCTCCGACTATGTGATTGCCGCGAACGCCGCCTCGGTGCGACTCAGCGAGCTGGCGGTAGGCATCGGCCCGTTCGTCGTGGGGCCGGTGATCGAGCGCAAGATCGGCGTCGCCGCGTTCAGCGCCCTGGCACTCGAGGCAGGCTGGCGGGACGCCGCGTGGGCCGAAACGCACGGCCTGTATTCCGCCGTGCACGATTCCATCGAGGCCGTGGACGCCGTGACGACCGAGCTGGCCGCCCGCCTCGCCGCCAGCAACCCGGATGCGATGGCGCGGATGAAGAAGATCTTCTGGGCCGGGACCGAGAATTGGCCGGAGCTCCTCTCCGCTCGCGCGGCGATGAGCGGCGAGCTCGTGCTCTCGGACTTCGCGCGGAAGGCAATCGCCTCGACTTGACTCCCGCGAGAGGCGCCGTACCTTGATCGTCATGAATACGCGGCTGTACGCCTACTCCTATTACTACGCGGTCCCCCCCACGGGCCGTGAGCGAAGGCGTACGCGCTACTGACCGGCGCACCGGTGCGAATTCGACTTGCAAGGCTCGTGGATGATTCCACGGGCCTTTTTTGTTTCCCACGGCCGCCACCAGGGCCCTATCCGGATCCAAGGGGTTTTCGATGATAATCGTCACACGACAGGGAATCACCGACACCGAGCTCGACCACATTCGCGAGCGCATCGAGGCTCTTGGCCTGCGCACGCATATTTCCCGCGGCGAGGAGCGCACGATCGTCGGATGCATCGGCGACGAGAGGTTGCTTCAGGAGGTCGCGTTGTTGCGAATTCCCGGCGTCGAATCAGTCACGCCGGTGCTCAAGCCCTACAAGCTCGTGGCCCGCGAGTTCGTCCTCGGTGCCGGCGCGGTTGCGATCGGCGATCGCGCCGGCACGACGGTCGGGGGCCGCGCCCTCGCGGTCATTGCCGGCCCCTGTTCCGTCGAGGGCCCGGCGATGCTTCTCGAAGTCGCTCAGGCCGTTCGGTCGGCCGGTGCATCCATGCTGCGCGCCGGCGCGTTCAAGCCGCGTACTTCCCCGTATGCGTTTCAGGGGCTGGGAAACGCGGCGCTGGAAATGTTGGGGGAAGTTCGAGCGGCAACAGGGCTGCCCGTCGTCACGGAGGTGATGGACACCCGGCAGGTTGGAACCGTTGCGGAATTCGCCGACGTGCTTCAGATCGGCGCGCGCAACATGCAGAACTTCTCGCTGCTCGCCGAAGTGGGACGCACGCAACGGCCGGTACTGCTCAAGCGCGGATTATCGGCGACAATCACGGAGCTGCTCATGGCCGCGGAGTACATAATGGCTCAGGGAAATGCCAATGTCATTCTGTGCGAACGAGGCATCCGCACGTTCGAGCCGTCAACGCGAAATACGCTCGACGTCTCGGCCATTCCGATACTGCAGCGTGAGACCCACCTGCCGGTGATCGTGGACCCGAGCCACGCGGGAGGACGCGCCGATATCGTGCCGGCGCTGTCCTTCGCGGCCGTCGCCGCGGGAGCGGACGGACTCATGATCGAGGTGCATCCGAATCCCGAGCAGGCCCTATCCGATGGCGATCAATCGCTGACGCCCGGCGCATTCGAAGAATTGATGCGCCGACTGAAGCCGTTTGCCGAGGCCGCGGGGCGAACGTTGGCGGAACCGCCGAACCCCGCCGAGGTGGCCGCATGACCGACGAGCCGGACCTCGCCGCCGAAGCGCATAAGAACCTCGATCGTCTTCGCGCCGAGATGGAACGGGTCGATCTCGCGTTGATAGAGCTCATCGCCAAGCGGGTAGCGATCAGCCGTGCAGTGGGAAGCGCAAAGCGCAGTGCCGCACTTCCACCACTCGATCCCACACGCGAAGCCGCCGTGATCCGGCGCGTTACCGAGCTCGCCCGCGAGGTTGGTGCCCCGGAAGAAGATGTTCGCTACATCTTCTGGCACCTGATCGGGATGTCGCGCCGCATCCAGGTCGGGGGCGACTGATGCCCCTATCCTCGGAAATCCGGACTGCCGCCATCTTCGGTTTTGGGTACATGGGCGGATCTATCGCGCTCGATTTGCTCGACCTGGGTGTGCAGGTGAGCGCATATGATATCGGTGATACGCTCGGAGGACTCGCCGAATCGGAACGTTTTCAGGAAGTCGATATATCCTCCACGCCGGCACATGCGGCGACCGCCGATGTCGTCGTGCTAGCCGCTCCGATCCAAGTGAATCTCCGCATCCTGGCCGAGCTTGCGCCCGATCTCATCAACAGCCGGCTTGTCATTGACGTCGGCAGCACGAAGCGGACGATCGTCGCCGCGGCAGGCAGTCTCGGCATTGGCGAGCGATTCGTCGGATGTCATCCCTTGTGCGGGAGCGCGCTGTCCGGCTGGAATCACTCGCGCCCAAGCCTGTTTCGCGATCGCCGTGTGTATATCTGTCCCACCGCCGAGTCCGTGAAACCGGCGGCCGGAATCGTCACGACTTTCTGGCGGTCCCTGGGCGCAACAGTCGAGCGCATTGATGCGGAAGAGCACGATCGCCTGCTCGCGCTGACCAGCCATTTGCCACAAGTCGTGTCAACGTTGCTCGGAACGACGCTGGACACCAGCGGTATCAGCCGCGCAAGGCTGGGACCTGGTGGTGCCAGGATGACGGAGCTTGCGCAAAGCTCGCCCGACGTTTGGGCGCCGATACTTCTGGACAACATGGACAACGTGGGTGATGCCCTCGATGCGTTCTCGGACCATCTGCGGCAACTGCGAGCCGAACTGACGAAGAAAAACGAACAAGAGATTCGCCGTACCTTCGACAACGCCGGCGACTGGGCCAGATCCGGGGAGCGAGGCGACTGACCGCGCGCCGATGAACCGAAGTCAGGCCTTGAGCGACGGACGCCGATCGGGCAGAATGCGCCGCTCGTAGCCCCATAGGCCGTCGAGCCGCTCCGTTCCAGTCGTCTTCTCCATCCCTTCGGCGACCATCCGCATCGCTTCCACCGTGCCGGGGACGACGATGATTCTTCCCGCGGAATCCCGCGGAAACTGCCAGCGGAACTCGTCGAGCGTACCCAGTCTCAAGCGTGCTTCATCGAGCAGCTTGTGGAGAGCGCGCAACCGGAACAGGATCGCTACAAGTCCGGAGGTCGCGAAAAACGAATACGGCGGCAGCTTCCGCAGGGCTGCGCGCAGGCCGGCATCGTTCAGTCGCAAAACCTTGCCGCGCAGGTCATTCTCGTCGCTTCTCTCCGTGCAGAGAATCGCGTGCGGCCGCAGATCGATGAATCCGTTCACGGCGATCTGGAATTCCGCGTACTCGTCCGGTGAGCACGGATTTCCTGATTCTGCGTGTTTCGTGCGAAACCGTTCCGCGAGACTGTCGGACGCTTGCACGACATCCTCCCAGGGCGCCACGAAATAACCGCTTCGGATGCGGGCCTGCCGCTCGCGACCGTACACGATCGGACTGCCGAGAGAGGTAATCGCGTTCACCGCCTGGAGCACCTGAGCGAGAATCGCTTCGAGCACAGGCGCGCGGGACTCGTCGGCCCGGCCTGATCCGGCGACGCTCTCGCGGAGATCCGCCGTCCGCTCGGCGGTGACCAGCCGTCGCAGGTCCCGCTCCAGCGAAACGACATCCCACTCATCGACATCGTCGAACGTCAGCGCGCGCGAGCACTTCACGAACACAGCCCTTACATCCTCATCGACAGTCGAGGGCAGCGCGGCCAGGTCCAGTGTTCGCAGCCGGTGGACGAGGATCAGCAGCGCGAGTGTATGCAGCTCGCCCTGGTGCTTGGCGGAGCCGAGGTCCTGGAGCGCCATCGGGTCGAGGCCCGTGAGCTGCGTCTGGTGCAGCTCCGGGCGCGCGAGGAAATCGAACACCTGGCGCGAGTTGTCCGTCTCCGTGTAATAGCACTGCGCGTTCTCGTCGAACCAGGGCGACAGCGGATCCTCTCCGAACAACGCGACGGTCGCGAGAACCAGGCCGAGCTCTCCCGCCGATGCAACGCGCATCACCCGGTACAGCGCGTCGGCGTTCGCGACGCTGAGCCATCCGTTCTCCCCGCTGCGCAGCGCACGCGACGGCCGGATGCCGTCGCCGGAACCGAACAGCTCGAACGCGCGCGGATTCTGCCCGCCATCCGCTCCGCCGGGCGCGAGTGGCTGGTCGACCGGAACGACCGCTGTCACCAGCTCGGTCGTCGCCGACCCCGCGAACAGCTCCCCGGAAGCCTCTCTCAGCTTTCTTCGGATTTCCTCGTGCAGCTTGACCTGCTCGTTGCACTGGACGTCGTCGATGCCTATCGCCGCGGCTGCAATGAGCGTCTTGATGCCGGCCTCCATGTACAGGCTGGTGAGCTCGGTCGCGTTCGATCGTTTGACCTTGAGCTTGGCGTCCTGCGCGCTGTGCGCGAAGCCGACCCGCATCGGTGCATCGGCCAGCCGTCCCGCGCCGATCATGCGCTCGTCGTACATGCCGCCCACCGCGGTGGTGTGGGACACGAGCACTGTCTCGGCTAGATGGCCGTCAATGCGGTCGAGGTCCTCCTGGATCGCGAGCTTGACAGCGCTCTTCAGCTCGACGATGTCGTCCGGCGTCAGCCGCGTGTGCGGTTGAAGCGCATCGAGCCCGTTGAAGTGGTAGGCCATGTGGCTCGGGATGGGTATTCCGAGAATGACCGAACGGAACGGGCGGTCCCGCCGGCCTTCCGCGGGATGCTTGTTCAGGTACTGGTCCAGCGCGTCGCTGAATGGACGCAAAGCCGACAGCCTGGTCCGCAGCACCTTCGATACGTCTTCGCCCGGAGCCGCGGCATCGGTCCCCAGCGCGCGAAGAAAGTCTGCCGCCAGCTTCTGGCGCGCGTGGGGCTTGGCGCGGGAGACTTCGTCCAGGCCCGGGAGCGACGGAAGCGTGAAGATGCGAGTGCGTAACAGTACGCCGGTGTGAGTCAGGAACCCGTCACCGGTATCCCTGACCGTGCACTTCTTCCCGTACCGCGATTCCATGTAAAGGTCGAGGCGCCCCTTGAACGTCGCCGCATCCATCTCGGAATGGCCGGTGACGACGATCACGGGGCATTCGGCGCCCCTGGGCTCCTGGACCATCATCAGGTCCTCGTACATGGACAGCACGTGGAACACGGCTGTTCCGCCGACCGCGCCCGTGCCGCCGAACACGAAATGCACGTCGCGGTACCGCGCGGCGGCGTCGGCGCGGAAGAGCTTTTCGGCGAACCGCTCCTTTTTCCTGTGTCCGATCATCTATTCAAATCTACGCGCGCAGCTCCGGGATATCCCGGTACAGCTCCAGCGTGTCGGGGTTGGCGAGTGCTTCCGTGTTCTTCACTGGCCTGCCATGGACGACGTCGCGCACGGCAAGCTCGCTGATCTTGCCACTGATCGTGCGAGGAATGTCCGCTATCTGCACGATGATCTTCGGAACGTGCAGCGGAGTCGCATGCTGTCGAATCTGTCTCCTGATTCGGTCCTCGAGACCCGGGTCGAGCGCTGATCCGTCGCGCAACCGGACGAACAACACGATCCGCTCGTCCACCCCGCCGTCAGCTCCGGTAACGCGCTGGCCGATGACGACGCTCTCCACGATTTCGGGAAGCTGCTCGACCTGACGATAAATCTCGGCTGTGCCTATGCGGACGCCGCCCGGGTTGAGGGTGGCATCGCTCCGCCCGTAGATGACCATCCCGCCGCGCTCCGTCAGCTCTGCCCAGTCGCCGTGCCGCCACACGCCCGGGAAATGCTCGAAGTACGCGGCCCGGTAGTTGGCGCGGTCCGGGTCTTTCCAGAATCCGACGGGCATGCTGGGAAACGGCTTGGTGCACACCAGCTCGCCGGGCTCGCCGCGCAGCGGCTTACCATCTTCGTCGAGCACGTCCACGGCCATCCCGAGTCCGCGCGTCTGGATCTCGCCGCGGTACACGGGAGCAATCGGATTCCCCAGCGCGAAGCACGACACGATGTCCGTGCCGCCGCTGATGCTCGCGAGGTGGACGTCAGGCTTGATGTCGCGGTACACGTAATCGAAGCTGTGCGATGCGAGCGGACTTCCCGTGGAGAGGATCGCGCGCAGCGCAGCGAGATCGTGTGTGCGCGCCGGCGCCAGACCCTCCTTTTCGCACAGCGCGATGTACTTGGCGCTCGTGCCGAATACGCTGATCCGCTCGCGCTCGGCCATGTCCCATAGTGCGGCAGGCGCGGGCGCCAGCGGCGCGCCATCATATAGCACCACAGTCGCCCCCACGGCCAGCGAGCTCACGAGCCAGTTCCACATCATCCACCCGCAGGTGCTGAAGTAAAAGATCCGGTCGTCGCGCGTGAGATCCGTGTGAAGGACCAGCTCCTTGAGGTGCTGCAGCAGCGTCCCGCCAGCCCCGTGCACCATGCACTTCGGCAAACCGGTAGTCCCGGACGAGTACATGACATACACCGGGTGATCGAACGGAAGATGTGCAGCCTCCGCCCTGCCCGCGCCCGCTCCGGATGCCTGGAAGTCAGACCAGGTCGTCGCCGCGCGAATCCCTTCGAGATTCACCGAGCCCGAGCGGTACGGGACGACAACGACGCGCCCGATCGCAGCGATTTTCTGCGCGATCGTACGCACACGGTCGAGGCAGTCGATCTCCTTCCCCGCGTAGCGATAACCATTCGCGCAGAACAGCACCTTCGGCTCGACCTGCCCGAAGCGGTCGAGCACGCCCTGCGCGCCGAAATCCGGAGAGCAGGACGACCATATCGCGCCGATCCACGTGGCGCCGAGCATCGCAATGACCGTTTCGGGGATGTTCGGCATGAAGCCCGCGACACGGTCCCCCGCGCGCACGCCCGCGGCCCGCAGCGCCGCCGCGATCGCGAGAGCTTCCCTCTTCAGCTCGGCGTAGCTGAGCTCGCGTTGGCGACCCTCCTCGTTCCAGAATACGAGCGCCGCGCGGTCATCGCCGTACCGAAGGAGATTCTCAGCGAAGTTGAGCCGCAGCGACGGGTACCAGCGCGGCCCCATCGGCGCTTCCGGGGGCGCCATGCGGTCGATCCCCACGCTGTCCGACCCATCCTCCTGGTGCGACGCGCACGTGCGGTCGCCACAGATGAGCCCGCAGTGGTCGCGCACGAGATTCCAGAACGCGAGCCGGTCGCGCACCGACCACTCCCACAGCTCGTGAAACGAGTCCGCGGAATTAACGCCGAGCGGTCCGATGTACCCGCGCGAGGCCGCCGCCCGCATGAACGCCATCATGTTCGACCGCTCGACCCGCTCGGCCGACGGCGTCCACAGAGCCTCGCTCATATGTGAAAAGAGGCGCCGCTGAACATCCGGTAAGGCCCCGTCTTAGCGAGCGTAGTGTGCGAGCGTAAGGGCCGCACCCGGATGTCCAGCGACGCCTCTCGGCGCAGAAATATCAGATACTGCTGTCGATCAGTCCGCGATCGCGAGGACGACCACGACCAACAGCAGAATCACCGCGCCGATCACGATCCAGCGGACCATCTGACCTTCCGACTGCATGGCGGAAGCTTTGGCCTCGACCTTCGATTCGGCGCGGCTGATGCCGAGCCGGGCGGCACCTTCGGTCGCCAGGACCTGCGTGGCGCGCGCGCCGTCCTGCTTCACCGCGGCCGGAGGAGTCGAGCCCTGCAGCGCGGATTGCGCCGCGACCGGCGATCCGGCGAGCGCGAGAGCAGCAACGGCGATCAGTGATGCGCGCATGTGTCTCTTCATGAACACCTCCGATGAGCGTGGGCGTGCGGGACCAGCGTGGGTGACCAGCGAAGCGAGCCCGGCAGCGCCGGGCCCGCCCACCTCGATCTATTAGTCGGCGACCGCCATGATCAGAATCGCGGCGAGAACCGCGACGCCGAGGATGATGATCCACTTCATCGTCTGGCTCTGCTGCTGCATCGCGGGGGCTTTCGCGTCCACGGCCGATTCCGACCGGCTGATGCCGAGTCGCGCGGCGGCTTCCGTGGCCAGCACCTGCGTGGCCTTCGCGCCGTCGGTCTTCACCTCGGCGGGCGGCGATCCTTCGCGCGCGGACTGCGCGGCGAGCGGTGAGCTCATGAGCGAGAAAGCCGCTATCGCGACCAGGGACGCGCGCATGTGTCTTTTCATCGACAACCTCCGAATGGTGTGTGGACCTGCGGGACGGGCAGCTATGACGTCGGCGGGTTGAACTCCATGTGCTGGCCTTCGACCCACGACTTGTGATAACTCGGATCCTCTATCTCCAGCGCCGGCAGCGCTACGGTGAGCGGACGAAACGAATCCATCATCACCGCCAGCTCGTCCGTGTACTTCGCGCCGATGCTCGCCTCGGCGCGCCCCGGATGGGGCCCGTGCGGGATGCCGTCCGGGTGGTGCGTGATGCTGCCGAACTCGATTCCCTTGCGGCTCATGAACTCGCTGGACGCGTAGTACAGCACCTCGTCCGAATCCACATTGCTGTGGTTGTACGGCGCGGGCACTGCTTCTGGGTGAAAATCGTACGGCCGCGGGCAGAAGGAGCAAATAACGAACCCATCGCCCTGAAACGTCTGGTGGACGGGCGGCGGCTGGTGCACCCGGCCCACGATCGGCTCGAAGTCGTGGATGTTGAACGCCCACGGATAGAAGTAGCCGTCCCAGCCGACCACGTCGAAGGGATGGTGGTCGAGCACGATCTCGTTGATGCCGTTGGTCTGCTTCACCAGGATCGGAAAATCGCCCGTCTCGTCGTGCGTGTTCAACTGCAGCGGGCGGCGTATGTCGCGCTCCGAGTACGGCGCGCCCTCGAGCAGCTGCCCGAATTCGTTCCGGTAGCGTGTCGGCCACCGCACGTGGCCGCGACTCTCGAACACCAGAAGCTTGGGCGCCTCGGCGCCTAGTTCGAGCTTGTACCGGTGCATGATCCCGCGGTGGATCACCAGGTAGTCGCCCTCATGGAACGGGAGATCGCCGAAGATCGTCTCCAGCGTACCCTGTCCCTTGGCCACGTAAACGCACTCGTCCGCCTGCGCGTTTCGATAAAAGTGCGCGTCGTTCTCGTCGGGCTCGACGTACAGCATCGCGATGTCGGCGTTGAACAGAAGCGGCGTGCGGTCGAGCGTTGGGCTCCCGCCTTTCTTCGCGCGCGACGTCAGAAAGTGGCGGTGCTTGAGCGTCTGGTCGGGATCCGGCTGGTACACCACTTCCTTGATCCGGCGCGCCGACTTGACGGTCGTCGGCGGGTACGTGTGGTACAGCAGCGACGACGTGCCGGTAAAGCCCTCGTGCCCCATCAGCTGCTCCGCATACAGCCCGCCATCGGGCTTGCGGAACGCGATGTGACGCTTGCGGGGGATCTGGCCGAGGGTGTGGTAGATGGGCACGGGAAATCAGAAATTAGGTATTAGGTATTAGGTATTAGGCATAAGGTGTGGGCAGGTGCGCCTCTAATACCTAATACCTCATACCTAATCACCTACAGGTTCCCTCTCAGAGCCTGCTCTCTCTCGATGGCCTCGAAGAGCGCCTTAAAATTCCCCTTCCCGAAGCTGCGCGCGCCCTTCCGCTGGATGATCTCGTAGAACACCGTCGGCCGGTCCTGCACGGGCTTGGTGAAGATCTGCAGCAGGTACCCGTCCGGGTCGCGGTCCACGAGGATTCCGAGATCCTTCAGCGGCTCGATGTCCTCGTCGATCTTGCCGACACGGTCGATGAGATCGTCGTAATACGTCGTCGGAACGCGGAGGAACTCGATTCCTCGGCGGCGCAGCTCGCTCACGGTGTGGATGATGTCGTCCGTAGCGAGCGCCATGTGCTGCACGCCGGGGCCCTGGTAGAACTCCAGGTACTCGTCGATCTGCGACTTCTTCTTCCCGGCCGCCGGCTCGTTGATCGGGAATTTGATCCGCTCATTGCCGCTGCTCACCACCTTTGACATCAGCGACGAGTATTCCGTGGAGATGTCCTTGTCGTCGAACGAGATGAGATTCTTGAAGCCCATGACGTCTTCGTAGAACTTCACCCATGTGTTCATCTTGCCGAGCTCGACGTTCCCCACGCAGTGGTCGACATACTGCAGGCCGACCGGATCGGGATTGTATTCGGTGGTGACGGGCTGGAAGCCCGGCATGAACTGACCGCGATAGTTGCGGCGCTCGACAAGCGTGTGGATGGTCTCGCCGTACGTATGGATGGCGGCCGTGATGAACTCGCCGTCCTTGTCCTTGATAATCTCGGGTTCCCTGGCCGGCTTCGCGCCGCGCTCTACCGCGAGCTTAAAAGCTTCGCGCGCATCATCTACCCATAAGGCGAGATCGCGGACGCCGTCGCCGTGCTTGTAGACGTGCTCCGCAATCGGTCCGCTGGAGCCAAGCGCGGAAGTGAGCACCAGCCGGATCTTGCCCTGCTCGAGCAGATAGCTGACACGGTCGCGTACGCCGGTTTCGGGGCCGCGATAGGCGGTGACCCGATAGCCCCAAGCCGTTCTATAATAAAGGCTGGCCTGCTTGGCGTTCCCGACCCAGAACTCGATGTAATCGGTTCCGTTGATCGGGAAGACGTCGGTCGTGGTTTCCGGACCAGCCAGAGTTGCCGTGCCCATCGGATCTCCGGGAAGAAACCGTCAGATCCCTCGCGCGACCTCCGCGAAAGGCCTTATCTGCATCATAGAAAGCTACTTGCTTCCTGTCCCGCAAGCAGGAAACGGACCCCCGACTAAGCGCCGCCGCGCTCACGGCCGCGGGCTTCCGCAAGCTGCCTGGCGATGCCGCGATAAAAGGCGGCGTCATCGGCGCGCTGCTGTTCTTCGAGCCACAGCGCCGTTGCTTCCAGCGCGTACAGGATGTTGCCGAGGTAAACCTCGGCGAGGTGCGCTACCGACTCAGGACGAGACTTTTCGTCCAAGAGCCGTCAGGCGGCGGTGGGAGCGGTGTGGACGCCGGTTGTAGGCACTCTCGGCGAGCCCGGGCCCGTGAGATGAATCACGACCGCCGTGATGTTGTCCACGCCGCCCCGGGCATTCGCTTCGCTGATCAGCGAGTTCACCACCCTCGAGGGCGAGGCCTTCTGCTGGAGGAGCTGCGCGATCCGCGAGTCCTCCACCATCCCCGTGAGGCCGTCGCTGGCGAGGAGGAACACGTCTCCCTCGCGCGCGTCGTCCTCGTAGATGTCGGGCTCGACGCTCGCGCTGGCGCCGAGGCAACGCGTTATCACGTTGCTGTACGGATGCACCCGGGCCTGTTCCGGCGTGAGCAATCCCGCATCCACCTGTTCCTGCACGTAGGAGTGATCGGTGGTAAGCTGGCGGAGCTTCCCCTCGCGCATCAGGTACACGCGTGAGTCGCCGATCTGGCCGATGATGTAATGGTCGCCCGCAAGGAAGAGAACGGAGACCGTGGTGCCCATTCCCTGCTTGTCCACCTCGGTCAGCGTGCGCGTGTAGATGGCGTCGTTGGCGCGCCGCAGCGCGTCCGCTATCCGGTCGGTGGGCGCGTCCAGCTCGAGAGGGTCATCGATGCTGATCTCCTGCGAGAGGATGTCGATCGCCATCGCGCTGGCGACTTCTCCCGCGGCGTGGCCGCCCATGCCATCGGCAACGATGAACAGTCCGCGCTCGCGATTCGCGTTCGCGTAGAGACTGTCCTCGTTGTCGGATCGCATCCGCCCGACGTCAGTGCCCATCCCGACTGCAAGATCCACTATCTCTTTCTCACGCCGGGATTCTACTCCTTTGGGGTCGATGTTCGCATCCGGTCGGGTTGCAAAGTTCCCCAAACTACCGGACCACCCCTACGGGCGGCAAGCGATTGCCCGCAGATGGAGTGAGACCCTCGCCTTCCCCGAGCTGGAGCTTCCAGAGCCTTTCGTAGATTCCGCCCTTGCGGACGAGCGCTCCGTGTGTACCACGCTCGACCACCTCTCCGTGGTGCAGAACCAGTATCTCGTCGGCCGTCACGATGGTGCTCAAGCGGTGCGCCACGGCGATCGTCGTGCGGCCGGCTTGGAGCACGCGCAAAGCCCGCTGGATGTCACCTTCGATTTCGCTGTCGACTGCGCTCGTGGCTTCATCGAGAAGTAGCAAGGGGGGATCCGCGGCAATGGCACGAGCGAACGACAGCAATTGTCTTTCACCGACACTTATGGAAGCACCACGCTCGCCGAGCACGTGGGAGTATCCCCCGGGCAGGCGGCGAACGATCGGGTCCGCGCCCACTTGGCGCGCTGCTGACACTACGGCTGCGTCGCCCAAAGGATTCGCCAGGCGGATGTTTGAGGCGATGTCCCCGGCGAAGAGAAATATCTCCTGCTGGACGTAGCCCATGACCGACCGCAGCCCGGCCAGGGACAGATTCCGTATATCCATGCCGTTAAGGAGGATGCGGCCGCGCTGAGGGTCGTAAAAGCGCATCAGGAGGTTCACGATCGTCGTTTTACCGGCGCCGGTGTGGCCAACCATGGCGGTCGTCTTTCCAGGGCCGGCGGTAAAGCTGACGCCCTTCAGGACCCACTCCGGCTCCGCCGTCGTTCCCGGATTCGCCCGCCCGGTCGCCGTATGTGGCACATCGTACGCAAACCAAACGTTCTCGAAACGCACCTCGACGGCACGGTCGGACCGCTCCATCGATCCGGCTCCCAGGTCAGGGACCGTGGGAGGCGTGTCGAGCAGCTCGAAGACGCGCTCTGAGGATGCCATCGCGCTCTGAACGATGTTGTACTTCTCGGACAGGTCCTGTATAGGCTCGAAGAATCTCCGGACCAGCTGAAGGAAGGCGGCGACGGTGCCGATGGTCAGCGTCCCAGCCCCGACCCTGGACGCGCCCGCCACGATCAGGCTCGCCAGCGCCACGGACGTCAGCACTTCTATCGCGGGGAAGTACAGCGCGTACGCCCTGATGGATCGAAGGTTCGCGGAGAGATGCTCGCGGTTGAGTTCGTCGAAGCGCGCCCGCTCGTCCGCTTCGCGCCCGAACAGCTGCACGACTCGCATTCCGGTGATCCGCTCCTGTAAGAAGGAGTTGATTCTCGCCAGCCGCACACGCACGTCGCGGTAGGAATCGCGCACCGTCTTCCGAAAGAGGCGGGACACCAGCATCACCAGCGGAATCGCCACGAAGGCAGCCGTCGCGAGCCGCCAGTCCACGATCAACATCGCGATGGCGATCGCGATCAGGGTGAAGATGTCGCCCATTCCGGCCACGACGCCGGCGGTGAACAGCTCATTCAGCGTCTCGACGTCGCTAGTCACCCGCGTGATCAGCCTTCCCGCCGGATTCCGATCGAAGAACGACACCGACAGCCGCTGCAGGTGGGTAAAGATCTGCATGCGCAGGTCGCGCATCACCCGTTGGCCGAGCATGCTCGTGAGCCATGTCTCGCCGTAGGAGCAGGCGAACTGGGCCAGCAGCGCCACCACGAAGACGCCCGTGGCCCGGGCAAGAAAGGCCGCGTCGCGGGCGGGTATCGCGACGTCTATTACCTGCCGGGTGAGAAAGGGCCCCACGAGCTGAAGGACGCCCCCCAGCACCAGCAACAGAAGCGCGCCGCCAACGAGCGCGGAGTAGGGCCGCACGTAGCGCAGGAGCCGCCGCATAAGCTGGGCGTCGTAGCTCCTCTCGAGCAGCTCTTCTTCGTGGATCGTGTCGGGCGCAGTCATTCCGCCGGAATCCTAGTGGCGGCCAGTAACCAAAGCCACATTAGTGAGCCGCATCGGACCGTGGTACGCAGGTTGCACTTTTGCCGCGCGAAAGCCACATCTGAACGGCCACACACCTACTGGAGGCTACATGTCCATCATTGCCTGGATTGTGTTGGGGCTCATTGCCGGCGCGATCGCGAAGGCGCTCATGCCCGGGAACGACCCGGGCGGCTTCATCGTGACCGCGATCATCGGAATCGTCGGAGCAGTCATCGGCGGATTCCTCGGTAATACTCTCATGGGACGGCCTCTATCCGGGTTTTCGCTCTGGAGCCTGGTGCTCGCCGTGATTGGCGCGCTCGTTCTTCTGTTTGTGTACCGGCTAACGACCAAGGGAAAACGAGTGCCCTGACCACGATTGCGGCCTCAGGACTAACCCTGAGGCCGCAGTCGTTCTCGGTATTTCTTCGGGCCACAGTTAGCTTTAGGATGTGAAGGATTCGATAGTCGTCCGGGGCGCCCGCCAGCACAATCTCAAGAACATCGACGTCGAGATCCCGCGACGCACCTTCACGGTCATCACAGGGCCGTCGGGCTCGGGCAAGTCCACGCTCGCCTTCGACACCATCTACGCCGAAGGGCAGCGCCGGTACGTCGAATCCCTCTCGGCTTACGCGCGGCAGTTCCTCGACCGGATGGAGAAGCCCCTCGTCGATTCCATCGAGGGCCTCTCCCCCGCCGTAGCGATCGAGCAGAAGAATCCGACCAAGACCTCGCGCTCGACCGTCGGAACGGCGACCGAGGTGTACGACTACCTCCGTCTCTTATGGGCCAGGATCGGACGCGCTTTCTGCCCGAAGTGCGGCCGCGAGATGCGCCCCGACACGCCGCAATCCGTCGCCGACGCGCTGCTCGAGCTTCCCGATGGGACGCGCGTCCACGTCGCATTCCCGCTCCAGATCTCGGAGAAGCTCACCGACGCCGTAATCCTCGAGAATCTCCGGGCTGCCGGCTTCCTGCGCGTACGCGCTCGGGGCGCGGTGATGCACCTCGACGACATCGAGACGCAGGGCGTGTCGCTCAGAAATGCCGGCGACTTGCTCGTGGTCGTGGACCGTCTAGTGCTTGGCGGCGATTCGTCGGGCCGCATCACCGAGGCCGTGTCCGCTGCATTTGTCGAGGGCGATGGCGAGTGCTTCGCGTTGTTCTCCGAGCCCGTCGAATCCCGCCTGCACCCCCGGCCGGTGACGGAGCTTCGCTTCACCGACAGCTTCCAGTGCGCCAACGACGGCACGCGCATGCAGCCGCCAACGCCGCAGCTCTTCTCCTTCAACAGCCCGCGCGGCGCCTGCCCGCGGTGCAACGGCTTCGGCGCGATCCTGGAGTACGACGAGTCGCTCATCGTGCCGTACCCCGACCGCACTCTCAAGGCGGGCGCGATCGATCCGTGGTCGAAGCCGAGGTACGACAACAAGCGGCGCGCCCTGAGCGAGCTCGCGCGGCGCGAGGGAATTCCGATGGACGCGCCGTGGAGCAACCTCCCTCCGGCGCAGCAGAGCATGCTGCTGACTGGGCGGTCGCGCGGCTACAAGGGCGTCATCCCATTCCTCCGGGATCTCGAAGCCAAGCGCTACAAGCAGTACATCCGCGTTTTCCTCCGGCAGTATCAAACGGCGCAGGAATGTCCCGAGTGTGGCGGATCCAAGCTGCAGCCGGAAGCACTCAACGTCCGCGTCGGCGGGAAGAGCATCGCCGAGGTCTCGCTGATGCCGGTGGACGAGCTCCGTCCCTGGCTGAACGAGCTGTCGCTGTCGGACTTCGAGCGCGCGGTCGCCTCGACCGTTCTCGAGGAGGCGAGGGGTCGCGTGAATTTCCTGTGCGACGTCGGCCTGAATTACCTCTCGCTCCATCGCGCGACGCGGACCCTGTCCGGCGGCGAGGCGCAGCGCATCTCGCTGGCTAATTCGCTCGGCGCCAAGCTCGTGGACACGCTGTACGTGCTCGACGAGCCGTCCATCGGACTGCACTCGCGCGACATGTCGCGCCTCCTCCGGCTGCTGCATCGTCTGCGCGACGGCGGCAATTCCGTTCTGGTCGTGGAGCACGATCCGGCCGCGATCGAAGCGGCGGACTACATGGTGGAGCTGGGTCCGGGTAGCGGCGAGCAGGGCGGCGAGATCGTGTTCGCGGGACCGATATCGCGCGCAAGCGAGAGCCCGCTGACCGGTCAATACATGACCGGCGTCCGCTCGATTCCCCTCCCCGCCGAGCGCCGTCGAGCCGGCCCGCGCTGGATCACGCTGACCGGCGCGCGGGAGCACAATCTCCGCGACGTGGACGTGCGGATCCCGATCGGCACGATGACGGCGGTCACTGGAGTCTCGGGCTCGGGCAAGAGCACGCTGATTCACGACGTGCTGTATCGCGCGCTGGAGAACAAGCTGCACGGCGAGCACACCGCCAAGCAGCACCTCGGCGAGCGCGTCGGGGAATTCGACACGGTCACCGGTTACGACGCGATAGACGACGTCGTTCTCATCGACCAGAGCCCCATCGGCCGGACGCCGAGATCGAATCCGGTGACGTACGTGAAAGCATTCGACGAGATCAGGCGCATCTTCGCGGCCACGCCGCTGGCGCGCGAGCGGCGATACACGCCCGGCACCTTCAGCTTCAACGTCGCCGGCGGTCGGTGCGAGGCGTGCGAAGGCGCGGGCGCGCTCGAGGTTGAGATGGTTTTCATGGCGGACGTGTTCGTTCCCTGCGAGGAGTGCGGCGGGAAGCGGTTCAAGTCCGAAGTGCTCGAGGTGCGCGTCAGCGGCCGCAACATCCACGAGGTGCTCGACCTCACCGTGGACCAGGCCATACGCTTTTTTCCACGCGAAGAGAAGCTCGGCCAGATGCTCTGGCACGTGCAGCAGGTGGGGCTCGGCTACCTCCGGCTGGGGCAGCCGGCGACGACGCTGTCAGGCGGCGAAGCGCAGCGCATCAAGATCGCGCGGGAGCTATCGCAGTCCGCGAAGCGGAGCGGGCGCAAGCTGTACGTGATGGACGAGCCGACAACCGGCCTGCATCTCGAAGACATCCGCAAGCTCGCGCTGGTACTCGAGCGGTTGGTGGATCACGGGCACACGCTCGTGCTGATCGAGCACAACCTCGACGTGATCAAGCTCGCGGACTGGGTGATCGATCTCGGGCCCGAGGGCGGAGACCGCGGCGGAACGATCGTCGCGGCGGGCACGCCGGAAGAAGTCGCGGAGGTGCAGGAGTCCTACACCGGCCAGTGGCTCAAGCCGCTGCTGGCGAAGCAGGAAAAACGGTCTGCGAAAAAGAGAGATCGGGCGAGCTGACGCCGGCGCGCACAGCGAGTTCAGCTATGGCTTTCGTTGAGCTTGTGCACCGCTCGCGCAATAAGCCGCCGCGGCACGAACCGCTGCGCCTGGACGAGAAACTTGTTCCGCGCACCCGGCACGGCGACGCGCCATCCGGCCATCAGCGCGCGATAGCCGAACTCCGCCACGTCGCGCGCGTCCGCGACGTTACTGTCGAACAGCTTCGTCCTGTTCAACTGCGCGACCTGCGTGAACTCCGTCTCGGTGGGTCCGGGACACAGGCAGCTCACGACGACTCCCGAGCCAGCCAGCTCCTCCGCGATCGCTTGCGAGAAACTGAAAACAAATGCTTTCGTGGCGTAGTACACGCTCATTCCCGGCCCGGGGAAAAACGCGGCGGTGGAAGCGACGTTCATGACGTAGCCGCGCCGGCGCTGGAGCATGGGCGC
>DATLBG010000013.1:0-16252 GCA_035527035.1 Gemmatimonadaceae bacterium
TTCCGCGCTCTCAGCGCCCACCGGAACTTCCGGATCTTCTGGATCGGCCAGACCGTCTCGCTCACCGGAAGCTGGGTTCAAAGCGTCGCGCAGGGATGGCTGGCGCTGGACCTGTCGAACGACGCGTTCATCGTCGGTCTCGTCAGCGCTGCCGGGTCGTTCCCGGTGTTGGTTTTCTCGCTGTACGGCGGTGTGATCGCCGACAGGTACGACAAGCGAAAGCTGGTGATCATCGGCCAGGCGTTGCTCGCGATCGAGGCCGCGGCGCTCTGGTGGTTCGTGGTCACTGGCACGATCACGATTCCGTGGCTGATAGCGCTCGCGACGTTCGCCGGAGTGGTGAGCGCGTTCGAGATCCCCGCGCGACAGGCGCTGCTCATCGAGCTGGTAGTGCGCGAGGACCTCATGGACGCGATCGCCCTCAACACGAGCGCGTTCAACCTGGCGCGAATCCTCGGGCCATCCATCGCGGCGGCGGTGATTGCCGGCGCCGGGCTCGAGTGGTGCTTCGGGCTGAATGCGCTGAGCTTCGCGGCCGTGCTCGCCGGGCTGTTCATGCTGCGGCTGCCGCCCTACGTCCGCGCGCTCGACCGGCCGTCGCCGATGGCGGGTCTCAAGCAGGGTATTGCGTACATGTTCGCGACGAAGGAGATCGTCGGGGTGATGCGGATGGTCGCCGTATTCTCGGTCTTCGGCGTGCCGTACCTCACGCTCATGCCGGTGTTCACCCGGGAAGCGCTCGGTCTGGGCGCCGCCGGCTACGGCGTGCTGATGTCGGTGACCGGCGTGGGCGCTCTATCGGGCGCGCTGTTTCTCGCTGCGGTCGGCGGGCGGATCCAGCGGGGTCGATTGTTCGCGCTCGCGTCCATCGCGTTTCCCCTGGCGATACTCGCTCTCGCCGCGACGTGGATCCCCGCTGTCGCGGCGTTCATTCTCCTGCTTGCCGGGCTATCCATGATTCTGCAGACCGCGCTGGCCAACGGAATCCTGCAGGCGGTCGTGCCGGATGAGCTGCGAGGCAGGGTGATGTCCGCGTACGTGGTCGTCTATGTGGGATTCGCGCCGATCGGATCGTTTACCGGCGGGGCGCTGGCGAGGACCATCGGAATCGAGTGGACACTCGCCGCGGGAGGCGGGGTCATGCTCCTGTTCGCGCTATGGACTTTCTGGAAACACCCGGAGCTGAGAGCTCTCTAGGTCAGGCGGTCCACCAAATTCGTCCGGCGATGACGACGAGAAAGACCGCGAAGACGCGCTTCAGTGTCGCGTCGCCCATCGTATGCGCGAGGCGCGCGCCGAACCATGCGCCGGCGAAAAGTCCCAGCGCCACGAACAGCGACGCCTTGACGTCGATGTTTCCGTGGCGGTAGTACTCCCACGCGCCAAGCGCGCCGACCGGGAGCAGAAGGGCGCCGAGCGAAGTCCCGGTCGCCATGAGCGGGGACATCCTGGCCACGAGCAGCAGCGCGGGCACTATGACGATTCCGCCGCCGATTCCGAACGTGCCGGCGAGGACGCCGGCGAAGAGTCCGATGATGAGGAAGAGGAATACGGTCACGTTGCCTCGGGCGCGTTGGCGTACGGCTCGTGCAGGTGCACAGGCGCCTGCTTGTTACGTACGCGGAGGTTGAACATTTCCACGAATACCGAGAAGCCCATCGCGAAATAAATCATTCCCTTCGGGATGTGCTTGTCGAGTCCTTCGGCTATGAGGCTCAGCCCGATCAGCAACAGGAAGCTGAGCGCGAGCACCTTCACGGTCGGATGCCGGTTTACGAAGCCCGCGAGCGGGCCGGAGAACCAGATCATGACGAGAGTCGCCAGCACCACGGCGATGATCATCAGGGTGACATTCTCTACCATGCCCACCGCGGTGACGATCGAGTCGAGCGAAAAAACAACGTCGAGAAGAAGGATCTGGAGGATCACGCTGTTGAACGTCGCCTTGACGCCCGCCGACGAATGGCCTTCTTCCCCCTCGAGGCGCTGGTGCATCTCGTGGGTCGCCTTGGCGATCAGGAACAGGCCTCCCGCGATCAGAATCAGGTCGCGCCCCGATATCTCCTGGCCCAGGACGGTGAAGAGGGGCGCGGTGAGACGCACCAGCCATGCAAGCGACAGCAAGAGCAGCACCCGGGAAATGACGGCGAGGCCGAGCCCCAGCTTTCGCGCTCGCGCCTGCTGGTCCGCCGGGAGCTTACCGGCCAGGATCGCGATGAAGATCACGTTGTCTATTCCCAGGACGATCTGCAGCAGAAAGAGAGTAAACAGCGCGATCCATGATTGCGGATCAGAAAATAACTCGATCACGAAATGCCCCTGTTGATTGCGATTAGAACTCTGTCGGCGAAGGTGTCGATCTCGTCGAGCGTCGTGTACACGTTCGGCGTGATGCGAATCCCGCTGTATTCCTTGTGCGCGATGGGCGTCGTCACGATGCGGTGCTGAGCCATGAGCCAGCTGCCGAGCGCGCCGCTCTGGATTCCGTCCACGTTGAACAGCGCGATCGCGCCGGAGTTGCGGTCGTCGAGGTGCGTGAGGACTTTGACGCGGTCGCTCGCGCCCATCAACCGGCGCGCCCAGCGGTCGCGCAGCAGCCGCAGCCGCGCGGCTTTGCGCTCCGGGCCGATGCCACGATGGAACGCGAGCGCCGCGGAGATCGCATTGTGATTTGCCGCGGGATGCGTTCCGATCTCCTCGTACTTGCGGATGTTCTCGTTCATTTCCGGCCCCGCTGCCATGAGCGGCCAGAGCTTGCCCTGCTTCTCCTTCTTCACGTACAGGAAGCCGGTGCCGATCGGGGCGAGCAGCCATTTGTGCAGGCTCGTGCCGTAGTAGTCACAGCCAAGGTCGTCGCGCTTGAAAGGGAAGTGCGCGTAGGCATGCGCACCGTCAACGAACACCTCGATGCCACGCGCTCGCGCCAGCTCCACTATCTCCCGCACCGGCATGATCTGGCCGGTGAGGTTGGTGATGTGCGTAACCTCGATCACGCGCGTGCGCGGAGTGATCGCGTTCTCGAACTGCCGCACCAGATACGCCATTGATGGCGGCGGCACGTCGAAGGAGACCTGCTTCACGACGATCCCTTCGCGGCGCGCCCGCTGCTCCCAGCTGGTGATCATCCGGCCGTAGTTCTGGTTGGTGAGCAGAACTTCGTCGCCGGGCTCGAGGTCGATCCCGAAGATCATCGTCTCGAGCGCTTCGGAGGCATTCCGCGTGATCGCCATCTCCTCCGGATCGCAACCGAAGTCGCGCGCGAGATCTCGGCGCACGCTCTCGATGCGGGGCTCGAGCACGCGCCACATGTGCTCCACCGGCAGCTCGTTGGTGAAGCGCAGGTCGCGGATCATCGCCTCGAGCACATGGCTCGGCGTCGGGCTGACGCCGCCGTTGTTGAGGTTGATCATCGTGCGATCCGTGTCGAACGCGCGCTGGATCTCGGACCAGTACGACTCGTCGTCAGCGACGGAAGCTGGCGAGCGGCCGCCAGCGAATTCCTCCGCGCGCAGCAGCTTTCGCATCGCGTCTTCGCGGAAGAGCGGGGCGGCGACTCCCGCCATCGCGAGCCGCGAGACGAAGTCGCGCCGGGAGGACGCGCTCAATTGCGGCGGCTCGCGAAAATGCTCGTGCGGCCGGCGCTGTCCACGGCCATGATGTCGTACGGCTCCGGCGGGCCGACATCCATCCCCGGCGATCCGATCGGCATGCCGGGAACGGCGAGGCCGGCGATGCGCGGTCGCTCGGAGAGGAGCCGACGGACCAGCTCGGCGGGCACGTGACCCTCGACGAAATAGCCGCCGACCTCCGTGGTGTGACACGACTGAAGCGCGGAACCAATGCCGTGCTTTGTCTTCACGGCAGGGAGATCGCTGACGTTGTACGTAACGACACGAAAGCCATTGGTCCGCATGTAATCCACCCATGCGTTGCAACAGGGGCAGGTGGATTCCTTATAGACGACGAGCGTTGCGCTATCCGACCCTGGCGCTGCTGACGGCGGGGAAGCGACGGCGGTTGTCTGCGGGGTGTCCGGCACGGTGGAGCTGCGCGGGGAGCTGCATGACGCGGCGAGGGCGGGGAGAGCGACCAGAAGCCCGACGGTCCATCTCCCGGCGCGAATGGGGGCGATAGTCATCGCCCCCAAATTAACTCCGCGCGGGTACCTCCGGCTCGGACCGGAAGTGTTACTTCTTTCGGGGCGTGAAAATCACGGCGTGCGTGACTCCGCCAGTGGGGGTTGACCAGCCTGCCACGACGCCATGCTTGTTGAGTCCGCCTGTCAGCGTATTCCCGCCCAGGCCCCCAAGGTCGATGACTCCGCCTGCAGCGGGCCACTTCACCGCGCGCTGAACGCCGCCGGCGTCGCTCGCCCAACCGTACACATTGCCTGCACGATCTGCGTTCCAGGCAACGCTATGATTGCCGCCGAGGGTGCCCAGATCGACCAATCCCCCTGCCGCGCTCCATTTCCACGCATGCACGGGAATCGTTCCCGGATTCGAAGCGACCGGGGTTCGCCGGATATCGCCCGGCCTGGGCCCCCGCATTTCCGACGCTCCCAGCACCAAGCCCTCCTCACTGATGTAAGTCACGCCGAAGTTTGCGGGTCCGACCGTTGGCAGCAGCGTCGTCCCGTTCGTCTCGTCCCATACGAACGCACGCGTTCGGCTCACACCTGCGCTTGTGAAGGTCACCGTCCCGGCCACAATGCCGACATCGTCAACGTCTGCCGCAGTCGAGCGGGTGACAACGCCACCGTCAACGCTAACGGGGACCAGCAGCAAGCCTTCTTTTTCGGACCACACGAATGCTCGGCTGACGCCTGCCGGCTCGAAACGCGTTCCAGCGACCTCACCCCGATCGTTGTTTCCCAGCGTGTTCCCCGGAAATTCGGGATCGAGGAGCACGAATCCCCTGTGCGGCAACCACGCGGCCGCCCTTTGACCCGTCGCGGTGAAGATCGAACCGTTCAACAAACCGTGGTCATTCACGGAAAGAAACATGAACGGAGTTCCGCCAATGCCTCCGAGATCGTCGAAGCCAGAGCGCTCGGTCCATCGATAAGAGCGCATGGCGGAGCCCGTTCCGTAGCGCCCGTACACGCTTCCGTGCTTGTCTATGTCCATCGCCTGCGTAGGCTGGCCGGCAAAAATGCCGAGGTCACGGACTTCGTACTGTCGTGCGTCGTACTGCGTTTGACGCAGTGCACCGGGTTGGCGCGTGGGCTCGAAGGTCGTCTCCGTGCATCCCACGACGGATACGACGGTGGCTAGGAAGAAGGCTCTGGAGAGGGGCATAAGGGGTCTTTGTGGGAGGGTTATGGGCGCGGCAAAGGCGACCGGAGCAGGTCTACGTGCGAAGCGCCATTGTATTTCGCGTGGGTCAGGGCGCGGTCAGAGCAGGGTCAGACCGCCGCGATTCGAGCCGGCTATTCGCTCAGGCCGAGGATTTTGAGTGACCGTCTGCCGTCCGCGTGGCTCCCGATCACGTACAGCCTCCGCCGGCCATCGTCCGCGGCTATGCCAACCGCCGTGAAGCCGTCCTCGAAGGGCATCGTCCAGAGCACCCGGTGCGTGGAGCCGTCCAGCGCGGACACGTTTTTGGGAGTGACGACATAGACCCGCCGCCCGCCGAATCCGACCGCGACGCGCACCGGCGTCCCGGGGAGCTGCACATGCGCCACGACTTTCTCAGTCGCCCCGTCTATTACCTGCAGGCCGTTGTCGATCCGCGCGTACAGGCGATTCGCGGGCTCGTTGATGGCGATGATCGCCCCGTCTATTCCCGGTGTTTCGCGCATCTGCCAGGAACCGGGGTCCAGGCGGTGCGGAATCATGTCTTTCCAGAAGTAGACGATTCCCGTCGTCCGGTTGACGAAGATTTCTCCCATTCCCTTGGCCCCGCTGACCTCGTCGCGGCTAAGGGTAGGAACTGGGATGTGGCGGATGATCGCCCGCGTCCTGTTGTCAATGACCGTGATATGATCGTCGCACTGCTGCGCGACCCAGGTGCGCGGACCGTCAATGGCGAAATGGTGCGGACAGCCGGGGACCTGGATGCGCCCGATTTCGGCGTTCGTGCGCCCGTTTCGCACAGCTACGAAACGGCCACCGTAGTCCCCTGACCATAGCCAATGTGTGGCAGGATCCACCGCGACTCCGGAGCCGTGGGGGAGGCTTTGCGCTTCTTCCGTGTCACCGTCCACTACGGTGAGAGAATGATCGTAGCTCGCTCCGCCGTCGACAAAAATCTTGTGGAGATGCGGATCGACGGTCACCCGGCTCGCGGAGTTGGGTGGAAGCGCTATCGATGCCAGAATGCCGACGGGGCTTCGCTCAACCCACGCGGAGGCCAGCGTCCCTCCCGTTGCCAGCAGGAGCAGTATTGCGACCCAAAGGCGACGATCCGTGTGCCATCTCAGCGACTCAATCGAGCGACGCGGAAGAGTGGGAGCAGCGGAGCTATCGGATGTTGCTCTGGCCGCCGGAAGTCCATCCCTCACGGAGGTCGCCCGCCGCGGTTCCGTGTCCTGACGCGGCCGGGTTCCGCCCGTGCGTATTCGCGCCGCCGTTGACGTCAGCAAGGCATCGGGCTGAGTGCCGAGCTCTTCGCGAAGCAGCTGCTCGTGAATCCCGTAATGTGTGAGCGCGCCGGCGGGGTCGCTCGCGTCCGCCAGGGTGTTGATGAGGCCGAGCGCCACGCGGGAGTTCAGCGGGTCTTCGGCGGCCAGCCGGCGCCAGAGAGCGGCGGCCATTTGATGGTCGCCCCCTTCAGTGGCGGCACGCGCCGACTTCTCGAGTGCGTCACGAAAGGTCCCGGCGTAACGCGCGCGCTGCGAATCCACCCAGTGATCGAAGTCCGCCGAGCCTCGGACGTGAAAGCGGTCGAGAAATGGACCGGCGTACAGCTGCACGACACGCGTCCATTGCTCGCGGGCGTATGCACTTTCGAGATCGCCGACGTCGCTAGTGATCTCCGCGGGATCGAGCGTGAGCTCCGCGGCGCCGATCACGACGTTGTGGTTGCCGAGCGTCTGCCGAAGCTCGTAGATCGTCTGCTTCAACGCGCCACGGCCAGAGTCTTCAGAGTCAGGCCATAGCAGCGATGCGATTTTTTCGCGGGGCACGCCCCGCGCGCCGGCGCTCGCGAGCAAGGCCATCAGCGCGAGACCTTTTTTCGGGACCGCGAGCTTCCGCCCCTGGTCAGACGCGGACAGCGCGAGCTCGCCGAGCGCTACGAGGCGGAAGGTCATGGGAGCAAGCCCATCACCCTCTTTTGTTTCGAGCGTCAGGCGTATGCGTTGGCCTTCGTGTGCGCTCCGCCGGCTCTGGCTTCCTCGATAACGTGATGCGTCGCCTCGCTCGGCATCTGCTCGTAGCCATGGAAGCGCTGCTTCAGTCCACCGTAGCCGTGGGTCATCGATTGCAACTCAGTCGCGAACCCGTGCAGCTCCGCCTGCGGTACGACCGCTCGGATCACGGTGCCGTCCGGCGACGCTTCCGTGCCGTGTATGTGGCCGCGCCGCGCCGAGATCGCGCCGAGAACGTCGCCCATGTATTGGTCGGGTGTCGTAATCTCGATTTGGTCGAGCGGCTCCAGCAGCACGGGCTTGCACTTCGACGCGACGGAATTGAACGCCTGAATTCCGGCCATCTTGAACGCCTGCTCGCTGGAATCCACCGAATGGTACGACCCGTCGTACACTTCCACTTCGAAGTCCACCATCGGGTAGCCCGCCAGCACTCCGCGCACGGACGCTTCCTGAATTCCCTTGTCCACCGCGGGGATGAATTTCGACGGGATCGAGCCGCCGACGATCGAGTTCACGAAGCTGTAGCCGCGCCCGCGGGACGCGGGTGACATCCTGATCCAGCAGTCGCCGAACTGCCCGCGGCCGCCGCTCTGCTTCTTGTGCCGGCCCTGTCCGTCCGCCTTGGAGACGATCGTCTCGCGATAAGCGACCTTCGGCTTCGTCAGCTCCGCGCTCACGCCGTACTTCCGCTTGAGCTTGGCCATGCTGACTTCGAGATGCCGCTCGCCCAGTCCCGAGACGATGGTCTCGTGGGTCTCCTGGTTGTAGTGCGTCTCGAACGAAGGATCTTCGTCGTGGAGCCGGTGGAGCGCCTGCTGCAGCTTCTCTTCCTCGGCGCGGGCCGTGGCGTGCACCGCGAACGACACCCGCGGGTGCGGGAACTCGACCTGCGGCAGCCGCACCGGATGCTCGCGCGTGGACAGCGTGTCGTTCGTGTGAGTGTTCTTGAGCTTGGTTACGCAGCCGATGTCGCCGGGGTGCAGGACCGGCACCTCTACTCGCTCGCGCCCCTGCGCGATGGAGAGGTGCGACATCTTCTCTGCGACGTCGCGCGTCGCGTTGAAGACATCCTGCCCGTTGCGGAGGGAGCCGGAGAAGGTGCGGAAGTAAAGCACGTCGCCGACGTGCGGCTCCGAAGTCGTCTTGAAGACGAGAGCCGTGAACGGCGCGTCGTCGTTGGCGTGGATCTCCACCGTCTTGGCGCCTTCGGCTCCGACGAACGCGTGCAGCTCTTCCATCTCGTACGCCGACGGCATGAGCTCGACGATCTTGGTGAGCAGCGCCTGCGTGCCGTATGTGAGCTCCGACGAGCAGCAGAAGAGCGGGAACAGCTCGCCGCGCTTCATCGCTTCCTTCATCGCGTTGAGCGCGTCGGCACGCGAGATCTCGTCGCCGTTGAGGTAGCGCTCGAGCAGCGTGTCGTCGGTCGCGGCGATCGTCTCGATGAGCTGCTCGTAGTACTGGTCGAACAGCGCGCAGTGCTCCTGCGGAATGTCCACTTCCGTGTATTCGCCCGACTTCGTCCCCTTCTTGAACAGGTGCGCCTTCTTGTCGAACAGGTTGAGGATGCCGTGGAAGCCCGCGCCTTCGCCGATCGGGACTTCGACGGGGATGACGCGCGCATCGAGCCGATTCTTGATCTCCTCCCACACGCTCTCGAATGACGCGTGCTCCTTGTCCATCATGGAGACGACGACGAGCACGGGGTCTTTGCGGCGGATCGCTTCGCGGAACATGCGCTCCGTTCCGACTTCGACACCGGATGCGCCGCTCACGACCAGGAGCGCGCCGTCGGCCGCAGCGATGCCCGCGATCGCGTCGCTCTGGAAGTCGAGATAGCCGGGCGTGTCGAGCAGGTTGATCTTCGTGTCCATCCATTCGGCGTGCGCGCAGCCGAGCGAGATGGAGAAGCCGCGCTCCGTTTCTTCCGGAGAAAAGTCTGTGAGCGCCGTGCCGTCGCGAACGGAGCCGTGCCGCTTGCTGGCCCCCGAAACGAAAGCGAGCGCGTCGACCAAGGTGGTCTTCCCGCTCGCTCCGTGTCCCACGACCGCGATGTTACGTATGTCCCCGCTGCGGTATTCCCTCATATGACGGCGATGCCTCCATTGTAGCTATTGGCTATTGGCTATTGGCTGTTGGTTCAGCCAACAGCTAAGAGCCGAGAGCTTCCTATCCGTAACATGAAGGCGGTTTTTCGGAAACGGGAGGGGTGCGCGTCCACCGCATATCCCTCGCCAGTTCCGCGCGGACCTCAGGGCTCGTCGTCGACCAATGGCCCCTGGAACTCGCCCGTGTGGCGCTTCTCCTCGATGGCGTCAGTCGAGGAGTCCATGTGGATCATCTTGTTGAGGACGATCAACAGAATCACCGTGGTCCCGCTGGCCAGTAGATACAGTCCGTAACCGCTCGCCGCGCCGACCGCGGCGGTTGCCCAGACGGAGGCGGCGGTCGTCAGCCCTTTGACCCGCTCATCCTTGGGAGAAAAGACAACCAGGCCGGCGCCCAGGAACCCGACCCCCACAGCGATCGCGTGGATGGTGCGCGTGGGATCAACGTTTACGCCGGTGGCGGCTCCGTACTGCTCGACCGCGAGAATCCCGGTGATAACGAAAAGCGCGGCCGTGACTCCTACGACGATATGAGTCCGGAAGCCGGCGGGCTTGCCGGCTCGCTCGCGCTCCCAGCCCAGGGCCGCCGAGAAAATGGCGGCCATGATGATCCGAAGCAGGAACTCCGCTTCTATTAAGACGTTGTGAGGCATGGCTTGGAAGGTAGCAGCGTAGGCCTAAGCTGCGGGCTCTTGTTTTCGGGTTTTATTCGGGCTAAGCTGAGGGCATGTCCGCGCTCCCCGCCCTTCGCGAGCTCCTCGAGCAGCGGTTCCCCGATGCCACTCCGCTTACCCACCGGACTGCGGAGCCGGTGGCCACGGGAATCACGGGGCTGGACAAGATTCTTCCCGGAGGCGGACTCCCCCGGTCGCGGCTCACGGTCTGGCTTCCAAAAGGTGGGGCGACCGCGATCCTGACGGCAGCCGCTCAACAAGCGGTGGCCATGGGCGAGCGCGCGGCGTGGATCGACGGGATGGGCTGCATCGCGGGTCCGTATTGGAAGGAAGGGCCGCTGCTGGTCAGGCCGACCTCGCGAAAGACGGCGTTGCGCGGCACCGAAGAGCTGCTGCGGTGCGGCGGGTTCGCGCTCGTCGTGCTGTCGGGCATCGAGCCGGACGCTACGGAGACCGTGCGATTGTCGCGCGCGGTGCGCGAAGGCGGCGGCGCTTTTGTCGCGCTAACTCCGCACGCGGCGATGGCGAGTCTCCGGCTCACGTCGAGCATACTGCCGCGAGGCTACGACTGGGAGCCGAGTCCGTTCGGCGAGCCCGCGGACGTGCGGCGCGCGCGGATCCTGGTGCACGCGCATTCGCTGGGCTGGAGCGCGAAGACCGAGCTGGTGCTGCCGGTGTCGCAGCATGCTCTGCGATGCGCGCTCGATTCCGGGATAGTGGATCGGCGCGGGGTGCTGGCGCGATCCGGGAAAAAGTCTACGCGGCGGCTCGCACAGCGGTGACGAAGCGCTCGAGCTTCACCGGATCCAGCGCGCCGCCTGTGCGGAGCCCCGTGCATACATCCACCGCGAAGGGCCGCACGCTCGCGATCGCTTCCGCGACGTTCTCGGCGCGCAGGCCGCCGGCGAGATAAATGGGCACATCCACAGATTCGCGGATGCGCCGGCTGATCTCCCAGTCGTGCACGCGGCCGGTGCCGCCGAGCTCCTTGACCGCGAGCGACGGATTGCCCGAGTCGAGCAGGATCGCGTCCACTTCGGGGGCGACCTTAATCGCGTCGCGTAGCGACTGCTCGCCCGCGACATGGATTACCTGCACCAGCGATACATCGGGAAGCGCGTCGCGCAGCGCGGCGTACGTGCCGGGCTCCATTTCGTCCACGAGCTGCAGCGTGTTCGCGCCCGAGCGCCGCTGCTGGTCCGCGATCGTCTTCGCATCGGTCGCACACGTCAACAGAAAGGTTGCAATCGGCTCGGGCACCGCGGCAATGATCTCCGCGATCTTCTGGTCGCTTATCGGCCCGAACCCGCTTGGCATCGCCGAGACGAAACCGAGGGCGGAGGCGCCGTGCTCGATGGCGAGCCGGGCTTCCTCGACGTTCTGCATGCAGCAGATCTTGAAGCGGGTGGTCATGGCGTGAGCGTAGTGTGCGTTGCGGTGCCGGGCGTGCCGGTGGAGAAGTTATCGCAGATGGCGCCGCCTCTGCTTGAGATCGTCCCGCGCCTTGCGCTCGGCGCGCGCGGGCTGATCTGGGCGGACGCGCGCAGCCTGCAGGCACGCGAAGTGGCGGACTCGCTGCTCGACAGCATCGGCGACTCGGGGTTTCCGCGCGCGCGCGCGGGAATAGCGCTCACGCCAGTGGCGGCGGAGCTCGCGGCGAGAACCAAGTCGGTGCGACCGACGCCCAGAATCCTGGCGGTCGCCGCGGGCGACGACGCCAAGTTCATCGCTCCGCTCTCGATCGAGCTGCTGGATCCGTCGGACAAGCTGCTCGCGATGCTTTTGGCCGTCGGGGTCGAGACGTGCGGAGATCTCGCCGCCCTCGACCATCAATCCATCGAAGTCAGATTCGGCAGCGAGGGCAGCAGGCTATGGCATCTCTCTCGCGCGGACGACAAGCGGCGGATGTTCGCGGAGATGCCGCGCAATCTGCCGAGCGCTTCGTTCGAGTGGGTCGAGTACACGCTCAGGGATCCGGAGCGTCTGCTGTTCGTGATCAACGCGCTGATGGGCAACGTGTGCTCGGCGCTCGTCGAGCGCGGCGAGGGCGCGCGCGAGATGGCGCTCGCGTTCTCGCTGGCGAACAGATCGAGCGCCGAGCACCGGCTGCGTCCCGCGCGCGCGACGTCGAGCCAGAAGGCGTGGATGCGGCTGGTGCGCGCCGAGCTCGAGAAGATCAGGCTCGCGGACGCGGTCATTGGAATCTCGCTGCGCGTGGAAGCAGTGGTGGCGCACGCCGAGCGGCAGGGGGATCTGTTCGACCGCGGGTTCGCCACCGCGCGCGCGACGGAGGAGACTATCGCGCAGATGCTGGACGATCAGGGAGCGATAGTGGTGGCGCCGAGCAACAGTTCGCATCCGCTGCTGGAGAGACGGACGCGCTGGGTTCCGCAGGAGCCGGGCGAGGCGGCGCGGCCTCAGCTGGCGTTCCGTTCGCGGAGCACGGAGCCGGAGCTCACGCTGCAGCTATTGCCGGAGCCGAAAAGGATCACGGTGCTGACCGAGAGCAGGCGGGATCACGAGCTGCCAGCGAGGTATCGCGAAGCTGCTGAGTGGGTGGTGGTTTTGTCCGCTCTGGGTCCGGAGCGGGTGTCAGGCGGGGAATGGGAAAGAGATCAATTCGCTCGCGAGTACTTCAGGTGTGTGACGCGAGAGGGAACCATGGTCTGGATCTACCGAGACGTGCGTAGCCAGCAGTGGTTCCTGCATGGCTGGTGGGATTAGGAAAAGCGGCGCGAGGTGTCGCGCCGATTTTTCCCTTACTCCCCCAGCTGTTTCCCCGTCACGAGGTAGTTCCTGACATAATCCGACACGGCTTCGTCCAAAGGAATGACATCCTTCGTATAACCAGTCTTCCTGAATCTGGTGATATCAGCTTGAGTGAAGTACTGATACTTCTCCCGAATTTCCTCAGGCATGTCGAAGTACTCGATCTTCGCCTCCTTCCCGAGCGCAGCGAACACCGCTTTCGCGAGATCGTTCCACGTGCTCGCTCTCCCCGAGCCGATGTTGAACAGCCCGTTGTGTCCGCTGGCCGCGACGTGCAGGGACATGTCCACCGCGTCCTTCACGTACAGGAAGTCGCGCTTCTGCTCGCCGTGGCCGTAGTCGTCGCGGTGGCTGTTGAACAATCGGATCCGGCTGGTCTCGCTGACCTGGCCGAACGCCTTGTGCACCAGGCTGCGCATGTCGCCCTTATGCTCTTCGTTCGGCCCGTACACGTTGAAATACTTGAGTCCCGCGATCTGGGTGAGCCAGCCGCTGCGCGCCGCGTGCACGTCGAACAGGTGCTTCGAGTACCCGTACATGTTGAGCGGACGCAGAGTGTCCAGGTGCGCGAGATCCGCCGAGTCGCTCATGCCCTCGGAGCCGTCGCCGTAGGTCGCGGCGGATGACGCGTACACGAAACGGGCGCCCGACTTCATCGAGTATTCGGCGAGGTCCTTGGTGTACTGGTAGTTGTTGCGGATGAGGTACGCCGCATCGGTCTCGGTGGTCGAGGAGCAGGCGCCCATGTGCAGCACGAGGTCGAACTTCCCGAGCCGGTCGTTGCAGAGCTGGGTCGCGAGCTCGTCGGCTTCCACGTAGTCCTCTAGGCGGAGTGGACGGAGGTGCCGCCATTTGTCGCTCTTTTCGAGAAAATCGACGGCCACGATGGAGCTGCAGCCGCGCTGGTTGAGCGCCCAGATCAGGGCGCTGCCGATGAAGCCGGCGCCCCCTGTGACGAGAACGCGTGCTTTGGAGAGGTCGAGCATGGGACGAATCTAGCTTTCGCGGGTTTAGCGCGCGTGTGATCTTATCCTGATGGGGGAAGAGCAGCGGCCCGCGCTCAGCGCGGAAGAATGGATCCAGTACGCCGACGACATGGCGATCATGGCCGATTGGGCGGCGGATAGGCGCCCGTTCGGACCGCAGCGCAGGTTCAGCTTTCAGGAAAAGCGGCACGCGGTCGCGGCGATGGCGCTGCACAATCAGCCCTTCGGATTCACGCGCGACGAAGAGGCGATGCTGGAGAGTCAGGCCCGTTTTTACGAGCACCGCGGCTTCGGGGGGGACCTCGAGATCGCCGCGAAGCTACGTCGCCTCAGCCGGAAAATCTCCGCGTTGCTCCCTCCGAAAGCTGCCGAAGCGGTTCTGGAGAAGCTCCCGGAATAGCTTGTGTTCGGTGTTTATTCGGGCTATGCTCCGAGCATGCCTCCACGCTTCGCCGAGCTCCGGGCCCACTCCGGGTTCTCCTTCGGCGACGGCAGCCTCACCCCCGAGAAGCTCGCCGCGTTCGCCGCCCAACTGGGGTACGCCTCACTCGGCCTGACCGACACCGCCGATCTCGGCGGAGTGGTGCGCTTCGCCGAAGAAGCGTGGCGGCGGAACATCAAGCCCGTCATCGGCGCCGAGCTCAACGTCGAAGGGCACCCCGCCGCGTTTCTCGCGCGGACCGAAGAAGGATTCCACAACCTCGCTGCGCTGGTCACGAGATCGCGCGTCGGCGATCTCCATCTCTGGAACAAGGAGGCGCCCAGGCATACGCGCGGAAGACCGCGCCTGAGCTGGAGCCAGGTCGCGGAGCGCAGCGCGGGACTGCACGCGCTCACCGGCCCCGCGAGCGGCGAGATCGCTTCGCTCATTCTGTCGGAGAGAAAGAGCGACGCGCTGTACGCGCTGTCACGCTGGCGCGACGTCTTTGACGACAGGCTCGCCGTCGAAGTGCAGCTGCATCACACCGGCGGGAGCGAGGCCGCGCTCGCGGGTGCGCTGATCGAGCTGGCGGGCCAGTGCGGCGTGCCGTGGGTGGTCTGCCAGGACGCGCGATACATCGACGCCGACACGCGGCTCGTGCACGACATGCTCACGGCGCTTCGGTACGACATGGATCTAGACACGGCGCTGTCGAAGGGCGTGCTGCATCCAAACGGCGAATGGCGGCTGCGTCCGCCGGAGGAGATCGCGCGCCGCTGGCAGGGACGCGAGGAGGGAATCGCGGAGAGCGAGAGGATCGCGGGCGAGTGCGACTTCAAGCTCGGTTGGCTGCGGCCGCCGCTGCCGGGCTTTCCCAGGCACGACGGACTCACCGACGACGGGTTTCTGCGGCGCAACGTCTTCGAGGGAGCGCATCAGCGGTGGGGAAAGGTCATGCCGAAAGAGGAATCGCAGCTCGAGCACGAGCTCGGCGTGATCTCGCGGCTCGGGTTCTCCGGATTCTTTCTGGTGATGTGGGACGCGGTGCGGTTCGCGCGCCACCGGGGGATTCTCTGCCAGGGCCGCGGGAGCGCCGCGAACTCCGCCGTGGCGTACTGTCTCGGCATCACCGCCGTCGATCCGGTGATGAACGGGCTGCTGTTCGAGCGCTTTCTCTCCGAGATCCGCGTGGACGGGCAGACGGAAGCGCCCGACATAGATCTCGACATCGAGCATGACAGGCGCGAGGAAGTACTCGATTACGTGTACGGGAGGTACGCGCGCGAGCACTCGGCCATCACCTGCATCGTGCAGACGTACCGCGCCCCGAACGCGGTGCTCGACTCCATGCGCGCGCTCGGGTATCCGCCGGAGCAGTCCCGGGAGATCTCCAAGCGGCTGCACCGGTTCGATCCCGACGCCGGCGCCGGCCACATGCAGAACGGCCTCGCGAAACAGTTCTCGCTGGATCTCGAATCGCCGCGCGGGCGCGCGCTGCTGCGCGCGGTGCGGACGTTCGAAGGCCTGCCGCGGCTGCGCTCGACGCACGTCGGCGGGTTCGTGCTGTCGTCGTCCCCGCTCGGCGACTACATGCCCATCGAGCACACGACGATGGGACGCACGATCATCCAGTTCGACAAGGACGACCTCGATGCCATAGGCGTGCCGAAGTTCGACTTTCTCGGATTAGGCGCGCTGTCGCTGGTGCGGCGGTCGTTCGACGCCATTGAAAAGCGAACGGGCCAGCGGCCGGAGATATACCGCCTGCCGGTGAACGACAGGAAGACGTACGATCTCATCGCCAGCGGTGAGAACATCGGCATGTTTCAGATCGAGAGCCGCGCGCAGATCGCGTCCATCCTGCACACGAAGCCCGAGCGGCTGTACGACATCGTGGTGCAGGTCGCGCTCATCCGGCCGGGACCGATCCAGGCGAAGTTCGTGCATCCGTACACCAGCCGCCGGCTTGGCCGCGAGGA
>DATLBG010000014.1:0-4510 GCA_035527035.1 Gemmatimonadaceae bacterium
ACGAGCGTAAGTGCCAGGAGAAAAACACTGAGCGCGTACGCGGGGATGGTGAGCCACTGGATCAGACGCACGGACGTTCGACTTACGGCGTAAGCCGTCCCGAGGCCGAGCAATAGCCAGACTATCTGCGGCTTGTACAGCCCACCGACGTAGGTGGGAACGTCGGTCCGGCCGGCGGAATACACAAACGCGCTCCCGATGAGCGAAAGAGCGAGCGCTGTGAGGACGAGCGGGTAATCCGCCACGATCCGGCGGGCCATCAGGGGGTCGCTACGGGTCTCGCGAGCGCCACCGGAGCCGGAACTGGAATGACTGGTGTTGATCCGTCGTTCGCGTCGCCTTCAGCGGGCGCCGCACTCGGCGCCGCGTCGGCGGGGTGCCGGATGTTCAGGAACTTGGCCGCCACGCGGGACGCAACTCGCGCCGCCTGCCAGCCATGGCCCCCGAACTCGATCATCACCGCGACTACGATCTTGGGATCCTGCACCGGGGCCATTCCAACGAACCACGCGTGGTCGGGCGTATTCTTTCCGCTCTGGGCGGTGCCCGTCTTGCCGCCGAGGAACAGGCCCGGCACGGCGGAGCCGCCCGCCGTTCCCGTTGGCGAGACGACGCGCCCCATCGCCGCGCGCAGCCCCTGGATCTGTTCCGCCGTGAGCGTGAACACGCGCTCGCGCTTCGGTGTCACTCGCGCGATGCTGGGCGGCGCCGCGAATCCATCGGACGCCATCGCTGAATAAAACCGCGCCATGCTGGCGAGCGTCTGCGAGTTCTCACCCTGCCCGATGGACAGGTTGATCACCGTCGAACCCGGCGTCCAACCACGCGGCCCCCACTTCTTGTTGAAGTAGTCGAGTCCGTACGGGAAGCGGGGCGCTTTCTCGTTGGGCAAATCGAGGCCTGACTTCGCGTTCATGCCGAGCTTGATACCGCCGGCGAGCATCCGCGACAGACCCATGCGCAGGCCGAGCTGGTAGAAGTACACGTTGCACGACTTCTCAATCGCGCCGCTCAGGTTCTGCGACCCGTGCCCGCGGGGGTCCCAGCAGCGGAAGTAGGCGTTGCCATAGGCGAACCCGCCGCCGCACGCCTGCGGCATCCGCGTATTGAAGTCGGCTATGCCATTCTCCAGCGCGATCACTGCGTCCACCAGCTTCCACGTAGAGCCCGGAGGATACGTTCCCTGCGTGGCCTTGTTGTACAGCGGCTTCTTGGGATCCGTGTTCAGCTCTTTCCAGTAATCCTGCGGAATGCCGCCCGTGAACCGATTGGGGTCGTAGCCCGGCCCGCTGTGGATCGCGAGCACGCCGCCGGTCTTCGGGTCGAGCGCGATCACGCCGCCAATCAACGTGTCGCCGAAGACGGTCGAGACGTAGCGCTGCAGGTCCATGTCGATGTTCGTCATGAGCGGCTTGCCCGGGTCGGGCACCTGATCCGGCCGCGCTACGCCCGCCTCGTTGACCACGCGGCCCCTGGCGTCCACCTCCACGAATCGCATGCCTTCCGCGCCGTGAAGCGCCTCCTCGTAGTGCCGCTCCAGCCCGCCCTTGCCGATCTGCTGGCCCATCTTGTACTGCACGAAACGCTCGCTGTTGAGCTCGCTTTCGCTGATTTCGCTGGTGTAGCCCACGAAGGCCGACACGGCCGCACCATCGGGGTAGTACCGCTTGGGGACCGACTGGATGATGAGGCTGGGGAAATCGATGCGGTGCTCTTCCAGAACGGCCACCACGTCGATCGCCGCGTCCGGGAAAATTACCGTCGGCCGGTTGGGCTCGCGGCGAAACCGCTTGAGCGCTCCCTGGATGTCGCCGGGCGTAAGCTGGATCACCGTGCCGAGCCGGGCGAGCTCGGCCTTGAGCGCGCTTTCGGTCGCGCTCAGCAGCGAGACCGTGTACGCGGGAAGGTTCTCCGCGATGACGTTGTTCTTGCGATCGTAGATAATTCCACGCGGCGCGGGCAGCGGCACTTCGCGAAGCCTGTTCTCCTCGGACTGCACCGCGTACCGCTCGTGCTGCAGAACCTGGGTGTTGAAGAACCCGCTCAGCAGCATGAACATCAGCACCACGATTAGAATCGTGCCGAGGCGGGCGCGCCGCGCGATGTCGTTCGGGTGGAAGCTCATGCGGTGGACGGCTCCACGAGAGGGCGCATCACCACCAGCAGCACTACGCCTGCCAGCGCGGTGACGGCGGCCGAGAGCGGCGACCACAATATCAATTGCTGGACCAGCTCGATTCCGCCGACCCGGCGCTCAGCCAGGAAATACACGATGTCGAACGCCCACTTCCCGAGAAAGAAGAAGAAAGCGTTCAGCGCGATGTTGTCGGCGAAGAACACCGCCTTCAGCCAGCTCGCGCCATAGCCCACGAGCGTCATCGCCACCGCGCCGGCGCCGAGAGCCGCCGGCGTCAGCGAATCCGCCACGAATCCGATCGCGAACCCGATCATTGCCGCGGCTCCTGGACGCACGCGCACGGCGATGAGCAGCAGCGCGATGAGCAGAAAGTCCATCGGCGCCCGCCACCCGAGCAGCGGCCTCAGGGTGTAATGCAGCACCACCAGCAGGGCGAAGCTGGCCAGCGCGCGGAGCAGCGGAACCAGGCGCACCGCTACCGCCCCGGCTCGCGTGGAACCGGCGAGGGCGTCGTGTCCCGACGCGCGCCGATCGGGGGTCCAAGCCGGACGACGCTGTCACGCTGCGGCGGCGGGTTCTGCGGCTCGACGGGCGACGGGGTCACGGGCTGCTGCGGCTGAGGCTGCGTTACCGGACGCGACTGCTCCGCGGGCGCGGTGACCGCCCCGCCCGCGGCGCGAATCGAATCGGTGCGCATCGACGCGATCGCCGACCGGCGGGCCGCTGCTTCCTGCAGCGCCGCGGCTCGCGCGAGCGAGTCCCCCGCGGCCAGAATCGCGCGGAGCGCGGCCTCGTTCGGGCCGCCCTGCTGCCATACCCCTTCGACTCCTTCGGTCACGCGCTCCTGTCGCAGGATCATCACGGAGTTGATGTCGCTCGGCGACACCGCGGGACGGAGGATGTACGTCCGCGCCCACGACTCGGGCGTCTTCAGCTCCGACATCACGGTGCCGATCGGAATCCCGCGCGGGTACGTGCCGCCCAGTCCGGCGCTGACGACCAGCATTCCCGGCTTGAGCTCCGTCCGGAACGACACTCCGCGCATCTCCATCAGGAACCTGTTCGGACCCGCGCCGAGATGCGCCTGCACGATCCCGAAAGTGCTGCCGTCTTGCGACATAGCGCTGACGCGGAAGTCGGGATGCGTCCAGAGAATTGCCTGGCTCATTGTGGGATCGACGCGCTCCACGGCGCCGACGAGTCCCTCAGGCGCAACCACCGGGCTCAACCGGCTGATGCCGGAGTTTGAGCCGGCGCTGAGAATCACGCTGTAGGCGTCGCGAACTCCGCGGCCGTGCAGCGCTTCGGCCGGGACGAAGCCCCACTTCAGACGGGCGCCGAGCCCGATGATCTCCCGCAGCCGGCCGTTCTCGGATTGCAGCGCGGACACGCTCAGCGCCTTGAGCGTCACGCTGTCCCGCGCCTCGATGCGCTCCTCGTGCAGCATGAACGCGCGGCGGCTGAGCTCCGCCCTCTCCTGCAGCATGATGAGCGGCGCGAGTACGCTCTGACGCAGCACCGACGCGACCGGCTCCCGCACCGTGGCCGGCAGCACCAGCGCCAGCAGCGACAGCAGGACGCACGTCCCTACGATTATCTGGTCGACCCGCGAGCTCCCACGAATCGGGCGAGATACCGGCATTACGACCTCAGGTGTCCAGGACCGACCAGTACTTGTCTTCGTCGTCCAGGATCCGGCCCGTGCCGCGCACGACGCAGGTCAGCGGATCCTCGTCGACGTGGATCGGCAGATTGGTCTCCTGGCTGAGCAGAATGTCGAGCCCCTTGATCAGCGCCCCTCCGCCCGTCATGACGATGCCGCGGTCCACGATGTCCGCGGCGAGCTCCGGCGGCGTGATCTCGAGCGCGCGTCGCACGGCGTCTACGATCTGCTGAATGGGCTCCTGCACGGCTTCGCGGATCTCCGCGGACGTAACGCGGACGGTCTTCGGAATTCCGGAGACGAGGTCGCGGCCCTTCACGTCCATCTCGCGCTCATCGCCGACGGGCGCGGCGGATCCGATCTGGATCTTCACCTGCTCGGCGGTAGACTCTCCGATCAGCAGGTTGTAGTTCTTCCGCATGAACTGGACGATCGCCATGTCGAGCTCGTCGCCGCCCGTGCGGATCGACGTGTCGCTCACGATTCCCGACAGCGCGATCACGGCGATCTCCGTCGTGCCGCCGCCTATATCGATGACCATGTTGCCGGTGGGCGTCTCCACCGGGAGGCCGACGCCGATCGCGGCCGCCATCGGCTCGGCCACCATCAGGACCTGCTTGGCGCCCGCGGTCTCGGCCGAGTCGCGCACCGCGCGTCGCTCGACCTCGGTGATCCCCGACGGCACGCACACGATGACCTTGGGCTTCACA
>DATLBG010000015.1:0-7580 GCA_035527035.1 Gemmatimonadaceae bacterium
TCCTCGATCATCTGCATCGCGGTGTGAAGCTGCCAGCCACAGTCGCAGCGTAGGGAGTGAAACACGTCTCCCGTTAGGCAGCGCGAGTGCATGCGGACGAGCACGCTTTCCCCGCCCTCGACGTCGCCGTGCACCAGCGCGACGTGCTCGTGCTGGTCCACGTCGTTGCGGTAGCCGACGATCTTCCATAATCCCATCTCGGTCGGAAGCCTGGCTTCCGCCACGCGGTGCACCAGCCGCTCCTTCTGGAGCCGGTATGCCACGAGCTGCGCGACCGTTATGAAGGTGAGACCGTGCTCCTGCGAGAACTTGAGCAGCTCGTCGCGACGCATGGACGAGCCGTCCTCCGAGAGTATCTCGCAGATCACTCCGGCCGGATTCAGTCCCGCGAGCCGCGCGAGATCCACGGCCGCCTCGGTGTGACCGACGCGCTGAAGAACTCCGCCGTCGCGCGCGCGCAACGGGAAAACGTGGCCGGGGCGGCGCAGCTCCGTCGGCATCGTCGCCGGATCCACGGCTACCTGGATCGTCTTGGCGCGGTCGTGCGCGCTGATGCCGGTCGTCACGCCGAATCGCGGCGACGCGTCTATGCTGACGGTGAACGCCGTGCGGTGCTCGTCGGTGTTCTCGCGGCTCACCTGCGGCAGAGCGAGCTGGTCGGCGCGGTCACCGGTGATGGCGAGGCAGATCAGGCCGCCCGCCCGCTTGATCATGAAGTTCACGGTCTCGGGCGTGACGAGCTGCGCGGCGCAGATCAGATCGCCCTCGTTCTCGCGATCCTCGTCGTCCGCGACCACGATCATCCTGCCCTTCGCGATGTCCTCGATTGCCTGCTCGACGGTGCCGAAGCTCATGCCGTAATCTACGGGATATCAGCCCCGGAACGGTACGGCGCCGCCATTCTGCGCACGTATTTGGCTATAACGTCCGCCTCCACGTGCACGCGGGCGCCCGAGCGCAGCTCGCCCAGCGTCGTGTGGCGCCGCGTGAAGTCCACGATCGAGACCTGCACCGTGTCGTTCGCCGGCATCGCGTTCACCGTCAGACTGACGCCGTCGATGGTGATGGAGCCGAGCGGGACCGTCAGCTCGACCAGCTCCGCGGGGAGGGCGATGTCGAGCAACAGCGCGTCGCCCGACTGCTCGCGCGCGACGATCTCGCCCACTCCGTCCACGTGACCCTGCACGAGATGGCCGCCCAACCGCGAATCGGCGCGGAGAGCCCGCTCCAGATTCACGCGCGTGCCGGGCGTCCAGTCCCCGATCATCGTCCGCGGAAGCGTGGACGACACCGCGGCGACCGTGAACGCCGCGCCCGCGTCCCGCACCGTGAGGCAGGCGCCGTTGACCGCGACGCTCTCGCCCGCCGCGAGATCGCGGTACGGCGATTCGATCGTGAGCTCGCGGCCGGCGTCCGTCGCGCGCGCGGCGGTGATCGTGCCGATCGCGTCCACGAGTCCCGTGAACATCAGCGCCTCGCCACGTCGTAGACGGTCATCACGTCGGCACCCACGTTGCGGCGAGACACGACGCGCAGGCTCCCCAGCTCGCGCGCGCGCGCGGCCGTGACCCCGCCGAACGCGGCCAGCGATCCATCGCCGAGCAGAAGCGGCGCCTGAAAGATCACGAGGCGGTCCAGCAGGTTCTGCTCGAGCAGCTGGCCAGCGAGACCCGCTCCGCCCTCCACGAGCAGCGATCGCACGTTGCGCGCGCGCAGCTTCTCGAGCGCGTCCGCGTGACTCTTCGAGGGAATGATTTCCACGCCCTGCGACTTCAGCGGCTCGAGCTGCGCGCCTACGACGCTCGCCATGATCAGAGTCGGAACCTGGCGCGCCGTCGTCACGACCTTGGCGGTAGCGGGAGTTCGAAGCTCGCGGTCGAAGATGACGCGCAGCGGCGCCCGCCGCGGGGGCGGCGCCAATCGCACGGTGAGCTCCGGATCGTCGGACAGCACCGTGCCCGCGCCCACCGCGATTGCGTCGAAGCCCGCGCGCATCCGGTGAACCTCGCGGCGCGAGTCTTCGCCCGTCAGCCAGCGCTGCTCGCGAGACCGGGTGCCGATCGCGCCGTCGATGCTGACGGCCAGCTTCAGCACGACCCACGGCCTCGAAGAGCGCACGGCGTGAAAGAACGGCGCGTTGAGCTCGATGGCTTCGTCCGCTTCAACGCCGAACTCCACCGATATCCCCTGTGCCCGGAGCAGCTCCGCCCCGCCGCGCGCGGGAGGAGTGGGGTCGCGGACTGCCGCGACTACGCGCGCAACTCCGCTCTTGATGACTGCCTCCGTGCACGGGGGAGTTTGCCCCCGATGCGCGCACGGCTCTAGCGTGACGTACAGGGTGCCGCCGCGCGCAGCGTCGCCGGCTGCCTCGAGCGCTACGGTCTCGGCGTGTGGCTCGCCGTACGCCGCATGGAATCCCTCGCCGACGACGGCGTCGCCGCTGACGACAACGGCGCCGACCATGGGGTTCGGCGCCGTGTGGCCCCAGCCTTTTGCGGCAAGCTCGAGCGCCCGGCGCATGAAGGCGCCGTCGCGCGCCTCATGGCCGGGCGGCTCACTTCCGAGCTCAGAAGCCGAATCTGATCCCAATCGATCCGTAAGTGCGTGAATCGTCAGCCTTGCTCCCTTCGAACTGGTTGTACGTCTCCACCTTGCCGCCGGAGACCTGGCCGATCTCGCCCACAAGCTTGAAGAACGCCAGGTTGAACGACAGGTCGAGGAACACGTTGGTGCGGGTCATCGTCTGCTCGATGTCGATGGGCCCGGCCGTCTGCGCGGGAACCGGCGGAACCGTGCGCGCCGCCGTGCGAGCGGAGATGATGGTGCCGGACTCATACCGGTCCTTGCCGCCGCCCACCGCTACTCCGAACATGAAGATGCTCTTGCTGGCCATGATGCGCCACGACGTGGTCTGAACGTCGAGATCGCGCACCTGCAGGCTGTCCGCGCCGGAGCGGGCGGTGATGTTGATCTTCGGAAGATCGCGGCGGATGTAGCTGACGGACACGCCGGGAACCACTAGCGATTCCTCCAGCAGGCCGAGCTTCAGGCCCAAGCCGAACTTCAGCGAGCTGCCGTCGGCTTCGACCTTGATGTTGTCGGCCTCGAACTCCGGCAGATACGTCGCGCTCACAAGAACGTCGAGTCCGCCGACGCTGGTGACTCCCAGCGGAAGACCGCCGAACAGTCCAATGGCGAGATCGGCAGTAGGAAGCGGAATGATCTGGCCCTCGGTACGGTACGTGTCGCGCTGCACACCGTTCACATCGGGCTGCACGTTCGCATCCTGCGCCTGCGGCATGTCGCCCATCACGCCGTTGACCCGGAGGCCGAAGCTGAAGCCACCGAGTCCGCCCGTGGGGCCGCCCTGGCCGAGCGTCGGCGCGCCGCCGGCGAGCGCGGTTCCGAGCTGAGGAGCCAGATACTTGAACAGATCGATCGCCTTCTGACAGTCGTCCTGGGTGGCGCGCTGTTGATTAGGAATCCCTGCGGTAGTCGTACCCGGCGGACACTGCGCATCAGGATTCGCTTGCTGCGCCGCCATCGGCGCCGCCAGCACCGCGGACGCAATTACTACTGACACGAACTTTCTCATCTTATTCCTCTGAATTGATTGTTTGATCGGTCAGGACAGCACTACTCGCCCGGACCCCGCGCGGATCCCGCCCGCTACCCACGCGTCCACACCTGCCGCGACTGCCGCGGCGATCACGGCGTCGGCATCCCCCGCAGCGGCAACGACCATCATACCGACGCCCATGTTAAAAGTTCGAAACATCTCCGCCCGGTCTCCCACCCCGCCGCTCTCGATCACCTGAAAAACATGCGGCACCCGCCAGCTCGCGGTGTCGACCACGGCGTCCAGCGCCGGCGGCAGCGCGCGGTCGAGATTTCCGGGGATTCCGCCTCCGGTGATGTGCGCCATCGCGTGCACTCGCGGCAGCACCGGGGCCAGCACCCGAAGGTAGGAGCGATGCACGGCGAGCAGCACGTCCGCAACCGAATCGCTCGAGTCCGGAAAGCGATCATCAACGCCGAGTCCGAGCCGGTCGAACAGCACACGGCGCGCGAGCGAGTAACCGTTGGTGTGCAGGCCGGAGCTGCCCAGCGCGACCACTACGTCTCCCGCCTTCACGCGCGAGGCGCCGAGGGTGGCGGACTCTTCCACGCACCCGACGATGAATCCGGCGAGATCGTAGTCCGGCGGCGTATACAGCCCGGGCATCTCCGCGGTCTCGCCACCGACAAGAGCGCAGCCGTTCTCACGGCAGCCGGCGGCCACTCCCGCCACGACGGCTTCGGCGACCTCCGCTTCGAGCTTGCCGAATGCGACGTAATCGAGAAAGAAAAGCGGACTGGCCCCCTGCACGAGAATATCGTTCACGCAGTGGTTGACGAGGTCATGCCCGATCGTGTCGTGCCGGCCGGCGTCGATCGCGACCTTGATCTTGGTGCCAACGCCGTCGGCGCTGGAGACGAGGATCGGCGCGCGCATTCCCGCGGGCATGCGGAACATCCCGCCGAAGCCGCCGAACTTGCCGAGCACGCCTTCCGTGCGCGTGGATTCGACCAGCGCCTGGAGCCGCTGCTTCGCGTCACCCGCTACTTCCAGGTCAACGCCTGCCGCGCGGTAATCGATCGCGGGAGTCACGCTGCGCGTCCCCGCACGATCAGATCTCTTCCTCGAAGGCGACGAGCTTGCGGAAGTCGCCGATGCGCGCGGCGAGATCGTCCCGCGTCACCTCGAGCAGCCGGTCGATCGAGAACTTCTCGACGGCGAACGAGCCCATGGCAGAGCCGTAGATGACAGCGCGGCGCATGTTCGCTTCGGACAGGTCGCCGGTCTTCGCGAGATAGCCGATGAAGCCGCCGGCGAAGGAGTCGCCGGCGCCGGTTGGATCGAACACGCTCTCCAGCGGATACGCCGGCGCGAAGAAGATCGTGTCCCGGGTAAACATGAACGCGCCGTGCTCGCCCTTCTTGATGATCACGTGCCTGGGACCGTGGGACATGATCCATCGCGCGGCCTGCACGAGGTTGGCCTTCTCCGACAGCTGCCTCGCTTCCCCATCGTTGACGGTGATCAGATCTACGTGACCGAGCAGCTCCATCAGCTCGGGGCGCCGGCTCTCGATCCAGAAGTTCATCGTGTCGCAGGCGACGAGCTTCGGCTTGTTGACCTGCTGGAGCACGTCGAGCTGCAGCCGCGGATCGATGTTCGCGAGAAACACGAACGGCGCCGACTTGAACGCATCCGGAATCTTGGGGCTGAAGCGCGAGAACACGCCGAGGTGCGTCTCCAGCGTCTCGGCCGAGTTGAGATCGTGCCGGTAACGGCCGCGCCAGCGAAACGACGCGCCCTCGGCGTGCTCCAGCCCGCTCAGGTCCACGCCGCGCTTCTCGAGCGCGGCCAGCTTCTCGACCGGATAGTCGTCGCCGACGACGCCGACGAGCTGCACCGGCGTGAGCAGGCTCGCGGCCGCCGAGAAGAAGGTCCCCGACCCGCCGAGCACGTCGTCGGCTTTTCCGAACGGCGTCTCGACGGAGTCGAGCGCCACAGATCCCACGACAAGTACGGTCACATTCTCTCCGGTGCGGTTATTCCGAGCGCGGACAACCCGTTTGCGATTACGGTTTGCGCCGCCCGGGCGAGCACGAGACGGGCGCGCATCAGCGGCGGCTCCTGCCCGAGCACGTGGTGCTTGTGGTACCACATGTGCGCCAGGCGCGCGGTTTCCAGAAGGTAGCTGGCCAGCCGCTGCGGCTCGAGCGCCGCGGCCGATCCGGCGACCTCGTCGGGATAATCCTCCAGCGCCTTGATCAGCAGCTGCTCTTCGGGCTCGACCAACAGCGAAAGGTCGGCGCCCGAGACGTCGGTAGAAACGCCCTGCTCCGCTCCGACCCGGAAGATTCCGCACATCCGCGCGTGCGCCATCTGGATGTAGTAGACCGGATTCTCCTCGGACTGCGACCGCGCGAGGTCCACGTCGAAGATCAGCGGCGAATCGCCCTTCCGCATCAGGAAGAAGAAGCGGACCGCGTCGCGCCCGACTTCGTCAATGAGATCGCGCACGGTCACATAGCTGCCGGCGCGCTTGGAGATCTTCACCTCTTCGCCGCCGCGCGTGACCGTGACCATCTGGTGCAGCACGTACTCGGGGTAGCCCTCGGGAATCCCGCCGCCGAGCGCCTGCAGCCCCGCGCGCACGCGGGTCGCGGTGCTGTGGTGATCCGCGCCCTGCACGTCGATCGCGCGCTTGAATCCCCGCTCCCACTTCGTGACGTGGTACGCGACGTCCGGAACGAAGTACGTGAAGGTGCCGTCGCCTTTGCGCATCACGCGGTCCTTATCGTCGCCGTAGTCCGTAGTGCGCAGCCAGAGCGCGCCCTCGTGCTCGTACGTCTTGCCTGAGCGGGTCAGCGTCTCGACCGTCTTGTCCACTTTGCCGCTGTCGTACAGCGACGACTCCAGGTAGTAGGTGTCGAACTCGACACCGAACGCCGAAAGATCCAGGTCCTGCTCCCGCCGGAGCTCCGTCACGGCGTGCACGCGCAGCGACTCGATGTCGTCGGCCTCGCCGTTGTAGGAGGCCGCTATCTCGCGGATGTATTCGCCGTGGTAACCGCCCTCGGGAACCTGCGCCTGTTGTCCTTTCGATTCGAGCAGCCGCGCGCGGACGCTGGCGGCGAGATTCTCGATTTGCACGCCGGCGTCGTTGTAGTAGTACTCGCGGGAGACGTCCCAGCCGGTGTGCTCGAGGAGCGTGGCGATCGCATCGCCGAGCGCGGCTTGGCGGCCGTGGCCGACGTGGAGCGGGCCCGTAGGGTTCGCGGATACGAACTCGACATTCACCTTTTCGCCGTTTCCTGAATCATTCCGGCCGTAGCCGGAGCCCTCGGCGACGATCTCGCCCGCGACGGACGCAATGACCTCCGGGCGCAACCGGAAGTTGAGGAAGCCGGGCCCCGCGACCTCGACGCTCGCCACGCCGGCCGTGTTCACGCCAAACGCGTCCGCGATCTTTTCCGCGATGTCGCGCGGCTTCTGCCTGAGCGGACGCGCGAGCGTCATGGCGAGGTTGGTCGCCCAATCGCCGTGCGCAACCTCGCGCGGCCGCTCGAGGATCACATCCGTCCCGTCCGGCGCGCCTAGCTCGCGCGCGATCCGGCCGAGCTCGGCGCGAATCGCGTCGGCCGGTTTCATTCGCTCGGTTTGGAGCTCTTGGTAGAGCTGCTCTTGTCGGACTTGGGCGCAGGCGCCGCGGCGGCGGGCGCGGCATCGGTCTTCGGCTTCGAGTCGGCCGGCTTCGAATCGCCACTCACCGTAGCCGCCTCACCCGCAGGCGGCTTCTGCCCCGCGCGGCCGTAATCGGTGAGGTAGAAGCCGGAGCCCTTGAAGACAAGCCCGGCCCCGCCCGACATCTGCCGCTTGGCCGGCTCGCCGCAAACGGCGCACGCCAGCTCGAGCGGCGCCTCGCTCATTTTGAGGAAGCGGTCGAAGCTATGTCCCGCCTCGCAGCGGAATTCGTAAGTTGGCATCGTTACAAGACTTGGGAGGGGCGGGCTGAGGGAAGTTATCC
>DATLBG010000016.1:0-4461 GCA_035527035.1 Gemmatimonadaceae bacterium
CGCAGCCGAGCGCATGTCGGGCTCGCTGACGATCTCGATGAGCGGCACTCCCGCGCGGTTGAGATCGATGGCGGTGGCGCCCGTGTACCGGTCGTGGACGGACTTGCCCGCGTCTTCTTCCATGTGCACGCGCGTGATGCCGACGCGAACAGGAGTGTGATCGTCGAGCTCGCCGATGGTGAGCCACCCCTTCTCCGCCAGAGGCTTGTCGAACTGCGATATCTGGTAGCCCTTCGGCAGATCGGGATAGAAGTAGTTCTTGCGCGCGAACACGGACGTCTTGTTCACCTTGCACTCGAGCGCGAGCGCCGCGCGCAGCGCCAGCTCGACCGCGTGCTGGTTCAACACGGGGAGCGCTCCCGGGAGAGCGAGACACACGGGGCACACATTGGTGTTCGGCGGCGCGCCGAAATCCGCCGAGCACGAGCAGAACGCCTTCGTCCGCGTCTTGAGCTGGACGTGGACCTCCAGCCCGACCACCATCTCGTAATCCGCCGCCGCTCCCGGACTCATGCCTCGCCCTCTCCGGGCACCAGCTTCCCGGCCAGCGCGCGCTCGAGCCCGAACGCCGCGCGGAACATCACCGATTCGCCGAAGTGCTCGCCGATGATCTGTCCGCCGATCGGCAGCCCGGCGGCCGTACCGAGCGGAACCGACATCGCCGGTACGCCGGCGAGATTGGCGGACGCGGTGAAGATGTCGCTCATGTACATCTCGTAAGGATCCTTGACCGCGCCGAGCTCGAACGCGGGGGTCGGCGTCGTCGGAGTGAACAGCACGTTCACGCCGCTCGCGAACACATCCCTGAAGTCCTGCGCTATCAACGTGCGCACTGCCTGTGCTTTCTTATAGTAGGCGTCGTAGTAGCCCGCGGAGAGCACGTACGTGCCGAGCAGAACGCGCCGCGTCACCTCCGGCCCGAAGCCCCTCGCTCTCGTCTCCTGATACATCCCTGCAAGGCCGTGGTCCGACGCGACGCGCAGGCCATATCGCACTCCGTCGAATCTCGCGAGGTTCGAGGAAGCTTCCGCGGGCGCGACTATGTAATAGACGGGGATCGAGTAGCCGGTGTGCGGCAGCGACACATCGCGGACTTCCGCGCCCAGCTCGCGATACAGGTCGAGCGCGCGCTCGCACTCGGCGGCGACCCGCGGATCCAGGCCCTCCGGGAAGTACTCCTTCGGCTTCCCGATGACGAGCCCCTTGAGCCCCGCATTCTTCTCGAGCTCGTAGCGCGGCACCGGAACGTCGGCGCTGGTCGAATCGAGCGGATCGCAGCCCGCGATGACCTCGAGGCCGATCGCGGCGTCCTCTACGGTGCGCGCCAGCACGCCGACCTGATCCAGAGAGGAGCCGAACGCAACGAGACCATAGCGACTCACGCGGCCGTACGTCGGCTTCACGCCCACGACTCCGCAGAAGGACGCGGGCTGCCGCACCGACCCACCCGTCTCGGATCCCAGCGCCAACCGGACAATTCCGGCGGCGACGGCAGCCGCCGAGCCGCCGGACGATCCGCCCGGAACGCGCCGGATGTCCACCGGATTGCGCGTCGGGCCGAACGCGCTGGTCTCGGTGGACGACCCCATGGCGAATTCGTCCATGTTCGTCTTGCCGATGATGACCGAACCGTTCGCGCGCAGCCGGCGCACGACCGTCGCCTCGTACGGGCTCACGTACCCTTCCAGGATTCGCGAGCCGCAGGTGGTGGGCATGCGGAGCGTGGCGATGTTGTCTTTGACCGCGACGGGAACGCCGGCGAGGTTGCCCGGCGCTTCGGCGCGCTGGATCAGCGACGTAACCTGCTTCGCGCTCTCGGTCGCGCCCTGGCGATCCATCGAGATGAAAATGTTGAGCGACTCCCGGCCCGCGCCGACGTCGGCCGCCCGGTCGAAGGCCGCGCCGACCAGATCGGTCGCGGTCGCGCCGCCCTGGCGGACGCACGCCACGCACTCGGTGAGCGGCTGGCCCAGCAGCTTCGCCGCGGCCGCGGGCGCGCGCGTCGGAGGAGGCCTCACGGCGAGCGCTCCTGTGATCCGTCGTGCGTCGCGAGACGCGGAACGATGATGAATCCGTCGCGCATCTCCGGCGCGAAGGTCGCGGGTGCGTTGGCGAGCCCGTCGCCGGGGCCGTGATCGGGGCGAAGCCGCTGCCCGCCCGAGCTCAATCCCTCAGCGGGAGGGACGCGCTCGGTATCCACCTTCGCGAGCTCCTCCATGTGGCCGAGGATCGAGCTCAGCTCATTCGCGAGCGAATCGAGCTTGCTCTCGTCGATCGCGATGTTCGCAAGCTTTGCAACCTTCACTACGTCGCCGCGCGCAACGGCCATCAGCCGAGTCCCCGCTCGAGAGTGGTGTATGCGAGCTTGATCGTCTTCCGCCCTACGCTCTCGTCGTCGAAGTCTATGATCGCTTTCACATCGCGGCCGGCGCCCGTGAGCTCCGCGATCGTCCCGCCGCCGAACAGCTTGTGCTTGATCCGTTCCCCGCGCACGTACTGCGCTTCGTCCTGCGACGCATCGATGTCGGGATCGCGGGCGGGCTTCCTCCATTCGGGCGCGCCGTGATTCCGCCGCATTGCGCGCTCGCCCCATGTCGCGCGCGAGGGAGACTCGACGAACATTGATCTCCGCCCCATCGAGCGGAGCTTGATCGTCTTCCGTTCCTCCAGCATCCCGGCTGGAATCTCCTTGAGGAAGCGCGAGCGCATGGACGGCATGGTTTGCCCGTTGCGAAACCGCGTTTCCGCGTGCGTGAGATACAGCTTCTTTTCCGCGCGCGTAACCCCGACATAGAACAGGCGCCGCTCTTCCTCGAGCATCGCGGGCTCGTCGATCGACTGCCCAAGCGGAAACAAGCCGTCTTCGAGTCCCGCGACCACGACCATCGGGAACTCCAGACCCTTGGCGTTGTGCAGCGTCATTAGCGTGACGGCGTCCGCCGACGAATCGAGCACGTCCACTCCCGCGATCAGCATCGCGTGCTGGAGAAAGTGGTCGAGTGGAGTGAGTCCGACCTCTCCTCCTTCGTCCACGACGAGCTCCGCGGCGCCGCTGATCAGAGCGTTCACGTTGTCGCCGCGCTCGCGCGCCGACTCCGGGCCTTCGGTCTGGAGATACGCGCCATACTGAATGGCATCGATCAGCTCGCGCAGCAGCTCGTCCACGCTCGATTCGACCGCCATTGCCCGCAGGCGCTCGATCATGTCGGCGAATTCGGCGAGGGTCTTGCGCGCCGCTGGGCGGAGTACGTCCACCAGATCGGCGCGGCGGGCGGCTTCGAGCATCGGCAGCTCCGCCCTGCGAGCGGTTTCCGCGAGTGTGTCTACGCTCGTCTCCCCGAGTCCCCGCTTCGGGACCGACACCGCGCGGCGGAAGGCTTCGTCGTCCCAGGGGTTCGCGATCAGCTTGAGGTAGCTCACCAGATCGCGAATCTCGCGGCGGTCGTAAAAGCGCACGCTGCCGACGAGCCGGTAAGGAATCGCGTGGCGGCGGAACGAATCCTCGAGCGCGCGACTCTGGGAGTTCGTTCGATACAGCACCGCGGCATCGCTCAGCGCGATACCCTCGCGGCTCTGTCGCGCCTTGATCTCATCGACCACCCATTCCGCCTCGTCCCGCTCGTCGAGCGTCGCCACCTCGGTGACCTGCTCGCCGCCGGGGAGCGTCGCGCGCAGGGTCTTTCCCTTGCGGCCGACGTTTGCGCTGATCGCGGCGTTCGCGACGGCGAGGATGTTGGGGGTGGAGCGGTAGTTCTCTTCGAGGCGGACGATGCGCGCCGCGGGAAAGTGGCGCTCGAAGTCGAGGATGTTGCGGATGTCCGCGCCGCGCCAGCCATAGATGGACTGGTCGTCGTCGCCGACCACCATGACGTTGGAGTGGGACTGCGCGAGCGCGCGTATGAACTGGTACTGGGCGCGATTGGTGTCCTGGTACTCGTCAACGAGCACGAAGCGGAACTGCTCCGAGTACCGGTCGCGAATCTCCGGGTGGTCGCGGAATATCCGCACGGGAAGCACGAGCAGGTCGTCGAAGCTCACCGCGTTGCCGGATCGCATCTCCGGCTCGAGGTCCTGGTACACCGCGGCCGCGGCGCGCGTTATCGGATCGAACGCCGAAGACGCCAGCTCTTCCGGCGTGCTCAACGAGTTCTTGGCGTCCGAGATCTTGTTCGAGATCGCCTTCGGAGTGACTTCCTTCGGCGAGATGCGCTGCCGCTCCATGATGCGCTTTATGACGCCGAGCGTGTCGGTTTCGTCGTAGATCGTGTAGTTGGCGGTCCGCCCCACCATCGGCGCGTGCCTGCGCAGCATTCTCGCGCCGATCGAGTGGAAGGTTCCGGACCACATCCCGCGCGGCTCCTCTCCGAGCAGCCGGCCGATGCGCTCGCGCATCTCGCCCGCGGCCTTGTTGGTGAACGTCACCGTGAGGATGCGCGATGGATCGACGCCGTGGTGCTCGAT
>DATLBG010000017.1:0-2568 GCA_035527035.1 Gemmatimonadaceae bacterium
CCACCGCCCACGAGATTGTCACGCGCGGTGAAGCCCAGCTGCTGCGTGCCTGCCGGCCCGAACACGAACGCGGCGTTCGTCGGCGACATCATCGTGTTATGCGAGATCAACAGCTGACTCGCCGTTCCGTAAGTGGCGAACCCACGGCCGTCCCCGTCGTACGGCCCGGTGTTGATGTTGGAGATGACATTGTCCATGATCGCGATGCGACGCGCGGGAATGCACGCGAACGCATTGTCCGGCGCGCCCGCGACGTTGAAGCCCGTGCCCATGTTGCGAATCAGGTTCCACCGCACGGTCACGTCCTGCGTCACGCACCAGGTGCAGGCTCCGTTCTGATTTACACTCTTGAGCACGACGGCGGCGCCCGTCTGCCCGTCTGTCCAGCTGTTCTCCATGACGTTGCCTTCGATGAGAACGCGCTGAGCGTGCTTGAGCTCGAGGAGATTCTTCACCGTCCACAGCCCCTTCCACGTGAGCGGCTTGAAGAAGTGGTTGCGCCGGATCTCAATATCGCTCGGCGTGAGGTTCGGCACTCCGGGGTCGGAGCCCCCGAACATCACGTTCTCGCCCGCGCCTTCGAGATAATTGTTCACGATCTTGAAGGGGCCGGGCCCGTTCCATCCCGCTATCGCCTGGGAGTCAGCGCCCTTCTCATGGCATTCACTCAACCATGAATCGATGATCGCGGTGGACGCCGAATTGAGCGCCACGCAGCGACGGAGCGTAAGCGTGGATAAGCCGTGAACGTAGAGGCGGTCGAGCACGAGATCGTGTGGAACCTGCGCCAACGTCGTCTGTGGCTGAGTCACTCCCCCGTCGAGCGAAATGGCCGCATACGTCAAGGTTTGACTCGGCACCGAGCTGACCTCGAGTCCGACAAGGCGATAATGGTGCGCGCCCGCGGCGGTGATGATCGCGCTGGCACTGTTCGGGCTCAGCAGCCTCGGAAGGCCGAGCTGCGCGGCGAGCGCGGGCGTCATCCGGCTGCCTTGGCCGGGCAGAGCGGCGAAATTCGCCGGACGAATTACGATCCAGCTCGTGCTCGTCGTGTTCTTGTTCGGCAGCGTGAAGTTGCCGGTGAACGTCGCCCCTGACGCGAGCTCCACGACGTCACCCGGCCGAGCAGCGTCCAGCGCCGCCTGGAGACTGCCGCCGGCGGCCACCGGAATGATCCGCCCGCCCGCGGCCGGCGCGACCGGCGAGGCCGTGCTCAGAAATACGCGCGGGAGCTCGGCTGACCCGCTTGGCGGAGCGATCGGAATCTCCGGAGACGGACCATCGACGGTGACATGATCACCGCCGCAAGCCGCCAATAGCAGCGCAATCGCGCCGGGCAGTCCCGGCCTGAGATATTCGCGCATTGTCATGTTTGACGCCCCAGTCGAGGCGCGGGCAACGACCCCGCGCCAACGCCGATCCACCTTACGCGCCGGTCAGATGCCAGTCGTCGCCGATGTCGAGTCGCACAAGATGGATGAACTCTCAAGCGATCCCGGCATCAACCTGAGCTACTTCGACAACGGATCCAGAGAGTGGGTGTCCGTCAGCGGAACCGCCCGAATCTCCACGGACCGCCGCGAGATCCGCCGCGTTTACCAGCCGGACTGGAAGGCCTGGTTCGGGAAGATCGATGAGATTCGCGACGGCGGCCCCGACGACCCCAGGCTGGCACTGATTCTGGTCGAGGCGGAAACGGTGATCTACATGAAGGTGGACAAACCGAAGCCGGTGGTCCTTTTCGAGCTGGTGAAGGGGATGGTTACGGGCCAGAAGCTGGAAATCGGCGATACTCACAGACTGAACCTGGAATCAACCCCGGGCGCACGCTCTTGAGACCGCTCCGTTACCGCGCTCCCCTCACGCCCCGATCGGATGCCAGGTGGTCTTGAACTCGACGAAGTTCCTGATCTCGTAAACGCTCTGCGCTGAATCGGCGAACCAGTCAATCTCCTTTTCGCTCGACCGCGCGCGCAGCCGCTTCACGCTGTCCGCGGCGCCCAGTGCAAGCTCCTTCTTCTCTCCGGCCGCGACGACCGCGTCGAGGCCGCGGATGTGCGTGTGCGTCGCGAACGTCGGCACAAGCTCCTTTCGCTGGCCGGTGAGAATGTTCACGACTCCGCCGGGGAGGTCGGATGTCGCCAGCATCTCGCCGAGCACGATCGCGGGATACGGATGCTGCTCCGAGGCGAGCACGACGACCGCGTTGCCGCCAACGATCACAGGCGCGACCTGCGAGATGAGCGCGAGCAACGGCGACGAGTCGTCCACGATCACGCCGACGATCCCGACGGGCTCGACCACGGTGAAATTGAAAAACGGGCCCGACACCGGATTGGTGTTGCCGAGCACTTGCTCGAATTTGTCGGCCCAGCCGGCGTAGTAGATGAGCCGGTCAACGGCCGCGGCGACTTCGGTGCGCGCGTCGTCGAGCGAGCTGCCTGCGGGCTCCGAAATCGCGCGCGCCATCTCGTCGCTGCGCGACTCGAGCATCTCGGCCAGACGATACACGATCTGCGCGCGGTTGTACGGCGTGCGCCTGGCCCAGGAAGAGCCGGCTTTCGCGGC
>DATLBG010000018.1:0-11164 GCA_035527035.1 Gemmatimonadaceae bacterium
GTAACGTCCTTGTGCGTCGAGCTGTTCGGCGGTTACGGCTACACGACCGATTATCCGGTCGAGAAGTTCTATCGTGACGCCAAGATCGGGACCATCTACGAAGGCACGTCGAACATGCAGTTGCAGACGATCGCAAAGTCGCTGCTCCGGTAGCGGTTCGGCCGGTGCGGGGACAGGTGTCCTCGACGGGCGCTACGCTCGCAAACTGCGCGAGCTAAGACGCGCCCTGGGAGGACACCAGCCCACGCACCGCCCGAACCGCCGCAAGCACCGATCTGCGATTGCTGCCCAACAGGAACGCCACTCACAGGTGAGACCATGAGATTCAACCGCCTCTCCGCATTCCTCGCCGTCGCAGTCCTGACAGCCTCGTCGGCCAGCGCCCAGCAATCAGTAGACGCGGAATACGCGCGGCTGGTGCGGGAGTACACGTCGGACCCGCTGTTTTTGCCGGCGACGGTCGCGACGCTGCCGGAGCACGCGACTATTCCGTCGCCCAAGGAGCACTTCGGGACCGTCATCGGCGCGCCTGGGGTGATGCACCGCGCGAGCGAGATCTACGCGTATTATCGCGCGCTCGCCGCGGCGACGCCGCGCGTGAGAGTGCAGAACATCGGCACTACGGAAGAGGGACGCGAGCTGCTGCTCATTACGGTCGCGGGTGATCCGCTGCTGCCGCAGATCGAGGAGCAGAAGGCGATCGCGGCGCGGCTCGCCGACCCGCGAAGGCTGCCGGCGGCCGAGCTGGACGCGGTGCTCGCGCGCGCCAAGCCGGTGTATTACATGAGCGGCGGCCTGCACTCGACCGAGATGGGATCGCCGGAGATGCTGATGGAGCTGGCGTACCGGCTCGCCGTCAGCGACGACGCGCAGATCCGGACGATCCGCGACAACGTCATCACGCTGATCAATCCCGTGGCGGAGCCGGACGGGCGCGACAAGCTGGTGGACTGGTACTACCGCTATTCGAAGGCGCGCACGGAATGGGACGACGGCTTTCCGCGTAGCGCGCCGTACTGGGGCAAGTACGTCTTCCACGACAACAACCGCGACGGCATCCAGATCTCGCAGGAGCTGACGAAGTCCATCTATCGCTCGTACTTCGAGTGGTTCCCCGTCGTGTCGCTCGACCTGCACGAGTCGGTGCCGCTGCTGTACATCTCTACCGGTACGGGCCCGTACAACGAGACGCTGGACCCGATCACCATCGGCGAGTGGCACCTGTTCGCGCAGAACGAAGTCACGCAGCTCACCGCGCAGGGACTTCCCGGAGTGTGGACATGGGGCTTCTACGACGGCTGGTATCCGGGCTACGCCCTGTGGATCACCAACAACCACAACGGCGTCGGAAGGTTCTACGAGACGTTCGGCAACTCCGGCGCGAATACTTACATCCGCGACCTCACCAACAGCCGGTTCGCCGGGAACGTCGTGACGAGCCGGCAGTGGTACCGGCCCTTCCCGCCCACGCAGAAAGTCCGCTGGGGCGCGCGCGACAACGTCAATTTCATGCAGGCCGGCGTGATCGCGTCGCTCGCCTTCACCGCGCACAACTCCAATCAGCTGCTCCGTAACTTCTGGCAGAAAGGAATGAACAGCATGCGTCGCGGCGAGACGGAGAAGCCGCACGCGTTCGTGATCCCCGCGTTCGACCGGCAACGCGATCCGAAACGGACCGCTTACCTCGTCAACCAGCTGCGGCGCCACGGCATCGAAGTGCACCGGCGCGACAGCGGCGACTCCGCCGGCGATTTCGTCGTCCTGCTCAATCAGCCGTACCGAAACTTCGCGGTTAGCCTGCTCACCAGGCAGAACTTCCCCGCCGACGAGCCCAATCCGCCGTACGACGACATCGCCTGGACACTCGGCTACATGTACGGCGTTGAAGTGAAGGCGATCGACGATCCGGCTGCGCTGCGCTGGCAGGGCCTGACCTTCCTTCGCGATACCGTCGCGGCGACCGCGGAAGTCAGCGGCAGCGGCGCGGTGCACGTGCTCGAGTACAAAGCGCAGGCGGAAGCTCTCCCGGCGCTTTATTCCCTGCGCGCCGGCACGAGAGTCACCGCCGCCGAAGCGGCGTTCACCGCGGGCGGAAAGCGCTTCCCCGCCGGCTCGCTCATCTTCGAGCATCTCGCAGCCGATGTTGCCGCCGATATCGCGCGCCGCTTCGCGCTGCCGCTGACGCGCGTGGACGGAGTGCCGCCGGTGCAGCGTCACGCCGTAGATCTTCCGCGCGTGGCCGTCTATCACACGTGGACGAACACGCAGGACGAGGGGTGGGTGCGCTTCACCTTCGACCAGGCGAAGATCCCGTACACGTCCATCCACAAGGACGACCTGCGCCGCGGCAACCTGCGCGGCCGGTTCGACGTCATCCTCGTGCCGAACGCCGGCGGCGGAATCCAGAACCTGATTCACGAGCAGCCGAGCAAGTTCGGGCCAATGCCATACACGAAGACGGCCCAGTACCCGTCACACGGAACGCCGTCGTCCACGGCGGACATGACCGGCGGCCCCGGGTTCGAGGGAATCGCCGAGCTGAACAGGTTCGTGAATGAAGGAGGGACGCTGATCACGCTGCACGGCGCGACCGCGCTCGCGGCGGAGACCGGCATCGCGCGTCCGCTCACCTCACTCACTCCGGCCTCGCTGTTTCACCCCGGCTCCATTGTGCGCATGATGGCGCGGCGCCCGAGCCACCCGGTGTGGTACGGCTATCCCGATACCACGAACGTGTTCCGCGGCAACGGCCCGCTCTGGCAGGTGAATCGCCGCGATCGCGGGATGGTCGTGGCGCAGTTCGGCACACGCACGCCGCGCGACGAGGAAGAGCCGACGGGCCGCTTCTTCGGAATCCCCGAAACACCGCGTCCCGGCGCTGGTGAAGCGACACCGCCCGCGGCCGCGGCGCCCGCGGACAGCTCCGCACCACGTCCCGCGACTCCGGCGCAGGCCGGGGGACGAAGCGGAGGCCAGACCGAGTACGTGCTGTCAGGAATGGTTCGCAACCAGGACCAGATCATCGGCCAGGGCGCGATCTTCGATGTGCCCGTGGGCAGGGGCCGGGTGATCGCGTTCGCGTTCAATCCGCTGCACCGGTATCTCAACCATCATGAGTTTCCGTTGGTGTGGAATTCGTTGATGCACTGGAATGATGGGCTAGCCAGGTGAGCACACGCGAGGGAATCCAAGGGATGAGAAGCCAGATGACCAGAGATGAGAGAGCCAGAGAACTGCCCATGTCGTCCGCTGCTTCTAACCCTCTGACATCTCGCTTCTGGCATCTCACATCTTGGATTCCGTTTGCCATTGCGGTCGGGGCCATTCTTCTCACGGCCATCCCCGCGCAAGCGCAGATCACGGAAACGGAATACGCGCAGCGCCGCTCCGCCTTCGCCGCCCGGATGCGCGACGGCTTCCTGGTCCTTCCCGGCGCCCCCGAGCCCGCGCGCGACTACATGGACTTCGGCCAGGACCCGAACTTCTTCTACCTCACCGGGATCGACGAGCCCGGTGCGGCACTGGTGCTGATGAAGCAGGGCTCCGCCGTCTCCTCGACGCTGTTCGTGCAGCCTCGCGATCCCGCCCGCGAAGTGTGGAGCGGCTACCGGATGGGATCCGCGGGCGCGACCGCGCGCACCGGCCTCCCCGCGCGGCCCGCCGCGGACCTCGCGGCGTTCGTCGATTCGCTGGCTGGCGTGCACTCGACCGTGTACATGGCGCGCGATCAGCGCGACCTGGCGGCGCGGCTGCGCACTCTCAAGCCAACGCTCACCGTGGTGGGCATCGCTGAAATCGTGAACCGGATGCGCGGCAGCAAGAGCCCCGCCGAGCTCGATCTCATTCGCAAGGCGATCGCGATCACTGTGGACGCGCAGGTGCTCGCGATGCGCTCGATCCTGCCCGGGATGAACGAGTTCGAGATCGAAGCGCTCATCGAGTACACGTTCCGCCGCAACGGAGCCGACCGTCCGTCGTTCGCCAGCATCGTGGGATCGGGGCCGAACTCGACGACGCTTCACTACAACCGGAATGACAGGTTCATGCAGGCCGGTGAGCTGGTGGTGATGGACGTTGGCGCGTCGTACCGCGGCTACGCCGCCGACGTCACGCGCACGATTCCGGTCACCGGAGCCTTCACGCCCGATCAGCGCTCGATCTATCAGCTCGTGCGCAACGCGCAGGCGGCTGGCGAGCGCGCGGCGCAGCGCGGAGCCTCGAGCACGGCGATGACCGCCGCCGTGGACAGCGTGATCAAGCAAGGGCTCGCGACGCTCGGCCTCATCGAGTCGCCGGACGCCGTGTACGACTGCGGCGACGAGCGCGTTGCGGCCTGCCCGCAGTACCGCATGTACTACATGCACGGCCTCGGGCACGCGATCGGACTGGAAGTGCACGATCCCGGAACATCGGGAATCCAGCTGGGCACGCTCGCACCCGGCGACGCGTTCTCGATCGAGCCGGGGATCTACGTGCGAGCCAATCTGCTGGACATCATTCCGGCGGCGCCCCGCAACCACGCCATGAAGGCGAGGATCGCGGCGGCTGTTCGCAGATACGCCAACATCGGCGTGCGCATCGAGGACGACTACATCATCACCGCGGCGGGCGTGGAGTGGGTGAGCCGCGCGCCCCGCGAGATCAGTGAGATCGAGGCGACGATGCGGCAGCGCACGCGGGCGCCACGCGATCCGGCCAAGGTAGAGTGGTACCGGGCAACCGCCCATCCGGGCCGGGGCGCGCAGTAGTCCATTTGTTTGTCGCCTGCCAGGGCTCATCCGCGGGCCTTGCGAGTATCATCCGCAATGGGCAGAGCAGCGATTCCAGCTCCCCGCGAAAGCGGTTACACCACTCGGACTTCGGTGCCGCTGTATTGGGCTGCCTACGGTCCAAAGGGGATCTCTCCGCTACTGGTCCTCCACGGCGGACCGGGCGCGAGCCACGATTACCTCCTCCCGCAGATGCTCGAGCTGGCGGGGAAACACGATCTGATCTTCTACGATCAGCGCGGCGGTGGGCGATCGCGACACGACGACGATGGGTCCATAACCTGGCAAACCCAGGTCGAGGACCTGGCCGCGCTCACGGAAGAATTTTTCCTGGAGGCCCCCTCAATCGTCGGATACTCGTGGGGCGGCCTGCTCGCGATCCTGTACGCCATCGAGGCGGCAGCGCGGCGGGTGCCGGCCGCGCCGTCGCGACTCGCGCTCATCGACCCGGCGCCAATAACGAGACGATACAGGGAGCAGTTTGAAGCTGAGTTCACACGCAGACAACAGGGGGAACGCATCAAAGGGATGCGCGAAGAATTGGCTGCGTCCGGCCTGCAGGAAATGGATCGCGACGCGTACCGCCAGCGCGCCTTCGAATTGAGCGTCGCGGGCTACTTTGCCGATCCCGCCCGGGCCGCGGATCTCACACCCTTCCGTGTGATCGGAAAAGTCCAGAAATCCATCTGGGAAAGCCTCGGCGACTTCGACCTTCGGGCCTCTCTCGCGACGGTCAAATGTCCCGCCATAGTCGTCCATGGATCCGAAGACCCGATTCCGGCGGAATCCTCGAGAGACATTGCGACAGCATTGAGCGCACGATTTGTGCTATTGGAGGGGTCCGGCCACGTCCCCTACGTAGAACAGCCCGAAAGCCTCTTTCGGGCACTGGAACCATTCCTCGATGAACCACATGGTTGACCCACGTGCAACCAGGCATCACTTGGGAACCCTTCGCGTAGACGGCGGAGTGCATAACGTGTCCCTCCGCATCTCGTACGACGGGGTGGAGTACCTGGGCAGACTCTGGTTCGCGGACTCGGTGAGGGACGTCGAGGGCATCCCCGATTACGGAGTCATACCCGGCCGCACGACCGATGAAGTGCTCGGCGCCGCGCGACAGCTCAACGCCGAAGATCTCAGCAGACGCTACCATCGCGCCCACGCCGAGAAGCGGCGGCACATCCGGCTGCGCCGCTCGGTGGAGGAGATCCTGGCCAAGGTGAAGTACATGAATCGCGTCGCGATCTCGATGCACGGAGGCATGCTCGACGAGGACGCAGCCAAGCAGGAGATGGACCTCGTCACCGACCAGATTCAGGACATCGTGAGCCGGCTGAAGGAAATCGCGGCATGAGCGGTCTTGACGCGAGTCGCTCCCATAGCGCACCGTTCGCCGGAATGGAGCGCTGCTGATGGCTGATTTCGGAGTAGTCAAACAACACCTTACCAGTCTCGAGGTTGACGGGAAGGTTTACAACGTCGCGCTCAAGACTGCGTACGACGGCATCGAGCACATCGGCCGCCTCTGGTTCGCCGACGCGGCCGCCGACGAGATGGGGATCCCCGACCACGGCGCCATCCCGGGCCGCACCGTAGACGAGGCCGTCTCGCTCGCGCTGCGCCTCTCGAACGACGACCTCATGCGGCGCTTCCATCGCGCGCACGCCGAGAAGCGCCGCTACATCAAGCTGCGCCGCAACGTGGACGAGATCCTCGCCAAGGTGAAGTACATGAACCGCGTCGCGCTGTCGATGCGCGGCGGGATGCTGGACAGCGAGGGCGCGAACCAGGAGCTCGATCTCATCACGAAGCAGCTCCAGGAGATCGTGACGCGGCTCAAGGACGTCGCCGGAGTGGAAGGCTAGGACCACCGGGAAATCCGAATGGACTCCCGGACCGCGGCGCACGTACTGGCGCAGATCGGCGGGCAGCTGGAGCTGCACGGTGAAGACCGGTTCAAGTCACGCGCGTACCACACCGCGGCGCGTGCCGTTCTGAGCACCGACACCGAGGACATAACCCCGCTGTACAAATCGGGCGAGCTCCGCAAGCTGCCCGGCGTGGGCGCTGCGACATTCTCCGTCCTGAAGGATCTCGTCGAGACCGGCGACTCGTCGTACTTCGAGAGGCTGCGCGAGAACACCCCGGAAGGCCTGCTCGAGATGCTGCGCGTGCCCGGCATGGGGACCGCGAAGATCAGGCTGATCCACGAAGGACTCGGCATCGAGACGCTGCAGCAGCTCGAAGAAGCGGCCCGCGACGGACGCCTCGCCAAGCTCCCGCGCTTCGGGCCCAGGACGGCGGAGAAAATCCTGAAGGGCATCGTGTTTCTCAAGGAGACAGGATCGCTGCGGCTCTTGCCGCACGCATTGGCCGAAGCGCAGCGCGTGCTCGCCGGCGTGCGGCGCCATCCCGACGTCGTCCGGGCGGAGATAGCGGGCTCGGTCCGGCGGCGCCGGGAAGTTATAGCGGACATCGATATCGTCGCCGCTTGCTCCGCCGATCCCGCCGCCGTCGCGGCTTCGTTCGCGCGCGCTCCAGGCGTCCGCAGCGTGGCCGGCGCGGGACAGAAATCGGTCGCGATAAGGTACGTGGACGGCACGCGCCTGGACCTTCACTGCGTGCCGACCGAGAAGTTCGCCGCGGCGCTCTGGCGCGCCACAGGCAGCGCCTCGCACGTGGACGACTTGCGTGCGGCGCTCGCGGGGAAAGGCCTGACGCTCGAAGGTGATGAGCTCCGCCGGAATGGAAACACGCTGCCCGTCGCGGAAGAAGCCGACCTGTTCTCGGCGGCCGGTCTCGCGTTCATCGAACCGGAGCTCCGGGAAGCGCGCGGTGAAGTGCAGGCCGCCGCGTCCGGGACGCTGCCGTCGCTGATCGAGCTTGGCGACATCCAGGGCGTGCTGCACTGCCACTCGCAGTACTCCGACGGCGGCGCGACGATCGCCGAGATGGCCGAAGCATGCCGCGAGCGCGGCTGGAAATACCTCGGCATCTCCGACCACTCCGTGTCCGCGTTCTACGCTGGAGGACTAAAGCCCGACGCTGTGCTGCGGCAACATGACGAGATCGACGAGCTCAACTCCCGCACGAAGGACTTCGTTGTGCTCAAGGGAATCGAGGCGGACATTCTCGCGGACGGCCGCGTGGACTACGAGGAGGAAATCCTCGCGAGCTTCGACTACGTGATCGGTTCGATCCATTCGCGTTTTGCGATGAGCGGCGCGCAGATGACGCAGCGCGTGCTGCGCGCGCTCGATGATCCGCATCTCACCATCCTCGGACATCCCACGGGCCGCCTGCTGCTCTCCCGCGAGCCCTTTCAGGTGGACATGGAAGCCGTGATGGAGAAAGCCATTGAGCGCGGCGTGGTGCTCGAGCTCAACGCCGATCCGCATCGGCTCGACCTGGATTGGACACATTGCATCGAGGCTAAGCGGCGGGGCGCGAGATTCGAGATCGGGCCCGATGCGCACTCGACGCACAACCTCGACTACATGGAGATCGGCATCGCCATGGCGCGGAAGGGATGGCTGGAAAAGACCGACGTGCTGAACTGCGGTCCTGCCTCGGCGGTCATATCCCACGCGCGCCGGCACAGGCCGTGAAACGGGCGGCGGCCGCGGCGACATCGCCCCGCCGGCGCAAGTCCGCGGCGGAGCTCCGCGAGCACGCGCTCGTGATCATCAAGCGCCTCAAGAAAGAATATCCGGACGCGCACTGCGAGCTCGACTTCCGGTCGCCTTACCAGCTGCTCGTCGCGACGATCCTGAGCGCGCAGTGCACTGACAAGCGGGTGAACATCGTGACCCCCAGGCTGTTCGCGACCTACCCGACGCCCCGGCAGATGGCCGAGGCTCCGCCGGAAAAGGTCGAAGAGATCGTCAAGACGACCGGGTTCTTCAGGGCCAAGACGAAAAGCCTGCAGGGAATGTCGGAAGCGCTCGTGGAGCGCCACGAAGGTGAGGTGCCCGATACGATGGACGAGCTCACGGCGCTTCGCGGCGTGGGCCGGAAAACCGCCAACGTCGTGCTCGGCAACGCTTTCGGCAAAGCCGAGGGGATTGTCGTGGATACACACGTCGGCCGGGTGAGCGTCCGTCTGGCGCTTACCAACGAAACCGACCCCGTGAAGGTCGAGGAGAAGCTGATGGCGCTGGTGCCGCGCAGGGATTGGACGATCTTCTCGCACCTGCTAATCTTTCATGGCCGGCGCGTGTGCGTAGCGCGGCTGCCGAAGTGCGGGATCTGCGTGTTGAATGATGTTTGCCCATCTAGACGGCGAGATATCAGGTATTAGGTATCAGGTATCAGGAACTGCCTGACTTCCGGACCCCTGATTCCGCACTGACCTGATACCTGATACCCGATACCCGATCCCATGTCCTCCACCGCCCACCGCTCCTCCGACCTCGGCGCCGCGCTCACCGGACTCATCGTCGGCGCGGTCGCACTGTTCATCATCGTGTTCACGATCGTTAAGCTCACGAACGCGAGCTTCGCGGAGGAGCACGCCGCGGCACCGGCAGCGACGACGGGCGCGCCGGCGACGACCAGCGGCACGCCCGCTCCCGCGCCCGCGGCGGCGCACTAGCCGCGGCACCCTCGACGCTTTCCGGGCGACAATGACCGCGATAAGCGGCGAGTTTCTGGCGCCCAGCCCCCAGGAGATAGCCCGGCGCCTCGAGGTACAACGCTCGCGCGGGTCGCTGCGTACTTCGAGTACGGAGCGCGACCTCGTGGCCGCGGCCCAGCGGGGAGACAATACTGCCTTCGCCGGACTAGTCGAGATGCATCAGCGGAAAGCGTACGCTATCGCGCGAGCGATCGTGTACGTGCACGAAGATGCCGAGGACGCGGTCCAGGAAGCGTTTCTCCGCGCGTACGACGCGCTCGGCAAGTTCAGGCCGGACGAGCCGTTCGGAGCGTGGCTGAGCAGGATCGTCGCGAACGCGGCGCTGGACATTACCAGAAGGAAAAAGATCAGGAAGGCGGAAGAGCTGTCGGAGTTTCATGCGGACAGGTTCAGCGATCCCGCCGAGACTGAAGAGCTGGGCAGGCGGTTGTCGCTGGCGCTGAGTGAGCTGGGAGATCGGGCGCGCGCGGTCATCGTGCTGCATGACGTAGAGGGCTACACGCACGTCGAGATTGCGAAGATGCTGGGAATGCCGGAAGGCACGGCGCGGTCGGATCTGCACCACGCGCGCCGGCAGTTGCGGGAAATGCTGGCTGACTTGAAGGAGAGCTGATGGCCGACAACGAATTGCAGTTCACCGCCAAGGCGGATGAGCGCGTGACGAGCGTCCTGCGCGCGCGCTACGCCGCGCCCGGGGACGACACGTATTGGGAGGGACTCCAGACGACTGTCATGGCGCGCATCGCGGGGAGCGCGCGAACCAGCTGGCTGCAAGTCGCGGCCGGCTGGGCCCGCCCGGGCCTGGTGGCCGCTGCCGCGGTGCTCATTATCGCCGCCGCGCTCTTCCAGGCCAACCGCGACGAAATCGAGTCGGTGACCTTCGCGTCCGTGGCCCAACCCGATCCGGAGTTCATCTATACGGAGCACGACGCGGCGAGCCAGCGGGAAGAGACGCTTCGCCTAGTCATGTCTCATTGAGCAAGGAGTAGCGATGCACCGCTCGAAATCCCTGGCGATGGTTTTTCTACTCGGCGTTTTCCTCGCCGGCGGCGCGGCCGGGTTCGCCGCGAACCAGGTCACCGGTTCACGCACCAAGTGCGGCTGGGGCAGGGACAGCTATCGCGAGCGATTCGCGACCGAGCTCGGACTAACGGCCTCGCAGCGTCAGGTGGTAGACTCTCTCATGGAAGCGCAGCGCACCAGGGTGCGCGCGCTGTACGGCCCCGTGCGCCCGCAACTGGATTCGATCGGCCGTGTCCGCGACTCGATCTTCCAGAACACGCAGCAGCAGCTCAAAGCGCTGCTCACGCCGGAACAGCAGGCCACCTTCGACCGGATGCACCGGGAAGGCCGATCGGGCAAGCGCGGCCAGAGCCGCTAAATCGCCCTCGATCCTGGACGTGAAAAAGGCCCCGCCTCACAGCGGGGCCTTCTTCATTAGCGCAGATCAGCTGTTATCGGGGTCGAGCTTGCGCTCCACCTTGCCGAAATTCTTCTGCGCCTTTCCTGCGAGCTCCTCGGCGCTTCCCTTCAGCTGCTGGCTCTCGTTATCCGTAGCGTCGCCCACGTTCTTACGGATGTTGCCCTTCATTTCCTTCGCCGTGCCTTCGGCCTCATTCTCGGTGCCGCGCTGGTTGAGGTCCTTCATGTGACACCTCTCGAAATTGAGTCTGGTCCGTTGGCCGTCCATCCGGACGACACCCTGTATAGAGCAAGCGACGTGCCCGCGAATGTCGGAATGGGACGCTTGCGATTT
>DATLBG010000019.1:0-23637 GCA_035527035.1 Gemmatimonadaceae bacterium
CGCCGCCTGCTCCGCCGGCCCGCGGTCGAACGGGACCGCGCCGTCGGGGATCGCGCCGTAGCGCGCCTCGATCTGGCGCAGTGCGTCGTCCGGGTCGACGTCGCCGACGATCGCCAGCACGGTGGCGCTCGGGCGGTAGAAGGTGCGGTAGAAGCCCGCCACGTCGTCGCGCGTGAGACGGCGCAGCCCCTCCTCGGTGCCGATGCGCCAGCGGCGCACGCGATGCTGGTCGTGCAGCAGCGCGTAGAGCGTCTCGATGGTCACCGCGCCCGCGTTGTCGAGCTTGCGCTTGGCCTCCTGGATGATGACCTCAAGCTCCTTGGCCAGCTCGCCCGCGTCGACCAGCGAGTTGGCGTAGGCATCGGCCTGGATGTCGAGCCCCTCCACGAAGCCCGACGACGGCAGCACGGCGTAGTAGCTCGTGTGGTCGTAGATCGTGTGCGCGTTCAGGTAGCCGCCCTGCGCCTTGGTCTGCTTGGCGATCTCGCCGACGCCACGGCGCGGCGTTCCCTTGAAGAACATGTGCTCGAGCACGTGCGCGATGCCCACCAAGTCGTCCGGCTCGTCGAAGTAACCAGTCTTGACGTATGTGACGATCGCGACGACTTCCGAATCGGGATCGGGCTGCACGAGGACCGTGAGACCGTTATCGAGCACGGCGCGCGACACGCCGGTGGAGATCACTCTGCTATCGCCTTCCTCTCGAGCATGACGAGCCCCGCCAGAAAGAACAGCATCCCGTAGCCGATAAGCCACACGACTCCGCCGACATCCACCGGCGTGTCGGCGAACAGCGCGCCGCGCAGCTTGTCGATATGGTGCACGGGCGGAAGAATCCACTGCGCAACCTGGTACCACGAGCTATCGGAGAAGACGGTGCGCGCGATGGCGCTCCCTCCCCATAGCACTACGAGCAGCGCCCAGTCGAAACGCGTGAACGTAGAGAAGAAGAAGATCGGGCCGCCCAGCGCCAGGTACGAAACCGTGATCATGATGAGCGGAACCACGGGCGAAGCCCAGCCGACGAGGACCCAGAAGATCGACAGCAGAATCAGTCCCGCTATCAGCACTCCCAGGAGTGTGATGGCGAATTGCAATGCGTAGTACACGGGTTGACGAACCGGCTTCGAGAACAGGAATCTGTAAGAGCCGCTGACCCTGTCGTTGGCGACTATTCCGCTGGCCGCGATCACGACGAAGATGGAGACGGTCTGCGCCACCACGGCCTTGAACAGCTCCAGGGTCAACGCTTCGGGTGACAGCTGCTGGTGCTCGGTTAGAACCATGTGCCCCGGCAACACGATGGACATGCCCATCAGTCCGCCGGTGAAGAGGATCGCGATTCCCCTGTCCACCGCGAAGTCCCACAGCTGCCATGGCAGGTAGGCAGTTATCTGGCTCCGCTTCACGAGGGCTCTCCGACTGCTTCCCGGAACTGCTGCTCGAGCGCGGACCTTGTGGGCACCACGGCAGCGACGACGGCTCCCGCGATGATCAGCTCACGCAGCTTCGCGTTCAGCTCGTCCAGGCCGGCGACTACCACCTCGAGCTCGCCGCGGCCGAGCGAGACCGCCCCGGGAAACACGCGCGTGAACTCCTCGACGCCCGATGCCAGCGAGATGCGGTAGGTCAGCGCCCCGGTAGCCTGCGAGTCCATGGAGCCGGTGCCCACCACTCGCTGCAGCCGCCCGTGATCTATGATCGCCACGCGGTCGGCGAGGCGCTGCAGCTCGTCCAGGTTGTGCGACGCGATGATGATCGTCCGACCGGGATCGCGCAGCCCGTTCACGATGTCCCTGAAGCGCTGCGTCCATACCGGGTCGAGCCCATGCGTCGGCTCGTCGAGGATCAACAGCTCCTCATCACGGAGGAGCGCCTGCGCCAGCCCCAGCCTCTGAAGGTTGCCCTTCGACAGCGCCTTCACGCTTTTGCGCCGGTGCTCATCCAGGCCGAGAGTGGCGATGACGCGCTCTACGGATTCCGGCACGCGCTCGCGCGGGATGTCGGCGAGAATCGCGTAGCGGACGAGCGCCGTGTCGAGGCGCCAGCGCTTGTTCATCGTGATCAGCTCCGACAAATAGCCGATCCCGTTGCGCTCGATGTACGACCGCGGCACCAGTCCGCTCAGCCGCACCGTCCCGCGCGATGGGTGAAGGAACCCGAGCAGCATCCCGATCAGCGTGCTCTTGCCGGCGCCGTTGGGCCCGGCGATCCCGAAAACTTCCCCGCGCGGAATGTCGAGGGTGAAGCCATCCACCGCGCGCACGGTCCGCCCGGTGATCGACCGGTATGTCTTACCTACATCATTGAATTGGATCAATCAGATCGACGTTGGTCAGCGCACGCAGGCCGACCAGGATCCAGTGCCCGCCTGGCTGATGAATCTCAACCCCAGATCGCGGTTCCCGAGTCGGATGAGAGAGCAGCCGAGAAAGCCCTTGGCGGCCGAATCAACAGGGTTCAGCTCAACCGCGCGCACGAAAAACCTGCGGGCGAGATCGTAGTTCCCCTGAGAGAGCAGCAGCATCCCCATCTCCCGTTGCGCCACACTCCATTCCGGATCCAAGCGGATGGCTGTCTCGATCTCCCGGCGCGCCACCACCACATCGCCTTCCTCGCGGGCGATACGCGCGAGAAACACGTGAGGCGCCGCAAGCTCAGGATTCTCCCTGGCGATGCGCGTGAACTCGCCGCGCGCTGCCTCGCGCTTGCCGTCAGCGTACAGCCTGCTCGCCTTGTCCATGTCGTTGCCGCGGTTCTGCATCGCGTAGTACGCGGCGACACCCGCGAACGCCAGCGCGACGAGCGCGATGGCCGCCCACCCCCAGGTGGGAAGACCAGCCGCGCGATCCCGCATGAGCGGCCGGACTCCCGGCGCGGGAGGAACGATGGCCGGCTCGGTCGGCTCCGCGGCCGCCCGCTGAGCCGAGCTGTAGCCGGTGCCCGCTGCCGGCGCGCCAGCCATGGCCGCTGCAGCACCGGCGGTTGCCGCGTCGCGGCCGGGAACTCCGGCCGCGGTATCGAGCTGCGCGAACGCGTCCCTGGCCGACGCGACGTCGGCCGGCGTGGGCTTGTAGGCCACGTTGTCGCACCGTTCGCGCGCCGCGAGGAACTCGAGCAGCGAGTGCGCCTGCGTCAGCGTGATCATCTCACGCTGCCGCACTTCGCGCACCAGTGCCTGACCGCTGAGCTGCGAGCCGCCCAGCAGGCGGCGCAGCGCCGTCTCCAGCCCGCCCCAGATCTCGATCAAATCGGCGGCGAGATCCTCGGCGCTGTGAGGCGAATCGATCCTGGTGACGACGGGCCTGATGTCGGCCAGCGCGGAATCCGCGCCGCCGCCGCCGTACCCGCCCGTCATTTTACGATCCGGACGAGCCCTGCGTGCGCGATGGCACGGACGAAGCTCTCGGCGTCCGACGTAGAGACCGTCGTGCCTGTGAGCGAAAATGCGCGCCGCGCTTCGGTGGCCATGTATTCCTCGAGCGTTCTGGTTCGTTCCGTGCCGCTGGCCCGGTGCATCTGGTTCACGATCTCGTCCCAGGTACCCTCGAGCTGGCGGCGCTCATCCAGCGCGATGGTGTGCAATTCCGGTTCCTCGGCGCGGTCGGCGAGCGAGGTGAGCAGCGCGCCGAACAGCTCGAGCTGGCCGCGCGCCTGCTCCTGGTCGGACTCAACGACCCTCGCCTCGATTTCGGCCAGCATCTCGTCGATGTCGTCGGGCTCGCCGGCCAGATCCTTGAGCCGGTCCTGCCACGGCTTCAGCTCGCCATCGCTGTCGCGCAGGCGATACACCGTCTTCTTCAGCTCGATGATACGCCAGATGCCCAGCTCATCCCAGTGGTCCTCGGGCGCGGAGCGGTCGAGGTGGTACAGCGCCGCCTCGTAGTCGCCGCGATCGTACAGGATGTTGCCGAGATAAATGCGCGCCTCGCTGTGATCGCTGTCGAGCTGCAGCGCGCGCCGCAGCGTCGTCACGGCGCCGTCGTTGTCGCCCAGCCGGTGCTGCGCGTACCCGACGCACGCGACCGCCTCGGCGGATTCCGGCGCCTGCTCCACCGCGACCTCGAAGAACTGCTTGGCGTCCTCGATTAGTCCTTCACGGAAGAGCGCCCGTCCGACCTGGAGCATGAGCTCGAGGTCGTCGCTGTAACCGAGCTCGAGTATCCGGCGGAAAGACCGAAGCGCGGCGGCGTGCTGCCCGAACTTGAGCAGAGTCTCGCCGAAGCCCGCGAGCGCGTCCTCGTGCTCGGAGTCGAGGATGAGAGCTTCCTCGAAGCTGCGGCGGGCCCACGCGAACTCCTCCCGCGCGTGAAAAGCGTATCCCAGACCAATGTGCAGCTCGACGGAATTGGGGTACACGTCGAGCCCTTCCCGCAAAGTCTCTACTGCGTCGTCGTACCGCCCTTCGTTGTAGAACTGATGCGCACGCTCATCGTACTCTTCAGAACTAAGGAAAGGGGTAGCCATTTCGGTGCATTCCTCCGGCGCGAGAGAACCTTTGAAATTGTACCACTTATGCGCGCGTTAGTTCAACGGTTTTTTTCGGCGGCCGAAAGTGCCATGGCAATACGCGCCGCCAGAGCCGCATTGCTCTCGAGGAGGGCGAGGTTCGCCGCGAGCGACCTGCCACCGGTCGCGCGCTCCACCGACGCGAGCAGAGCGGGCGTCACTTCCTTACCTTCGACTCCGGACGCTTTCAGCTCGGCGATCGCCGCGCTCACGGCGCGCTCGACCGACGCGCGATCCAGCCGGGTGTCTTCCGGCGGCGGGTTCGCCACGAGAACGGCGCCCCGCATCCCCAGCGCCTTGTGGCGGTCGTACAGGCGTGCCACCTGGTCCGCAGAATCGACACGAACGCTCACCGGAATGGACGCCCCTTCGCAGTAGAACTCCGGTAGCCAATCCGTTCCGAATCCGACCACGGGGACGCTCAACGTCTCCAGCCGCTCGGCTGTAGCCCGCAAGTCCAGTATCGCCTTCGCGCCCGCGCAAACACATATGACGGACACGCGCGACAGCTCCAGGAGATCGGCCGATTCGTCGTACGGCGCGTCGCGGTGCACCCCTCCGATGCCTCCCGTCGCGAACACGCGCACGCCGGCAGCCGCCGCGAGCACGAGACTCGCGCTCACCGTCGTCGCCCCGTCGAGGCCCTGCGTCGCCGCGCCGGCCATGTCCCGGGCCGCAACTTTGATGACCCCCTCGCGGCGGAGAAATCGCTCGAGGTCGTCGCCGGAGAGACCGACCGTCGGCGTTCCGCGAACTACGGCCGTGATCGCCGGCACGGCGCCGTTCCGCTCGACGGCGCCAAGCATCCGCTCGCATGCCTCGCGATTCGCGGGAATCGGCAGCCCCTGCGCGAGGACGGAGCTCTCCAGCGCGACGACTGGCAGGCCGCCCGCCAGCGCGTTCGCGATGGCCGGCGCGACGCGCACGGCGCCAGTCGCCAGCTCGTGCCGCGGCGTCAGGTTACGACAGGTGTGAGACCCGCGTACCTCTTCCAGCTGCCGCTCGCAAGCGACGCGTCTATCGCCGCGAAGACGTCGTCGAGCTCGGAGTCCCTGGTGAAGAAGTGAGGCGCGATCCGGATCCCCGCGCCCACACGATAGTCCACGAGGATCTCGCGCGCGACGAGATCCTGCGCGACCGCTCCCGCATTCGGCACATCCACGGCAACCGTGCCGCCGCGGTGGGCCGGATCCCTCGGCGCGCGCACCTCGTATCCACGGGCGTCCGCCAGCTCGACGAGCCGCGCCGTCTGCCTCATGCTCTTCAGCCTGATGGATTCGATGCCCGCTCGCTGCACGATCTTTGGTCCTTCGGCCGCGACGTACAGCGCCGGAATCACGGGAGTGCCGTTCAGCCAGCGGAACGCACCCGTCGTGAACCTCATCTCCGGCGCAAAATCGAAGGGGCGCTCGTGCGCCTGCCAGCCCGTCAGCGACGGCGTGAGCTCGTCCCTGATCGCGGGCGACACGTACAGAAAACAGCCCCCTGGCCCGCCGCACAGCCACTTGAGCACGCCGCCCGTCAGGAAGTCCACGCCGAGCGCCGCCACGTCCACGGGAACCACTCCGACGGAATGAAAGGCATCCAGGCAGACGAGCGCGCCGACCTCGCGCGCGCGCGCGCAGATACGGGCGGCATCGAGCACGAAGGCGGACTTGAACAAAACGTGAGATACCGCCACCAGCCGCGTGCGCTCGTCGATTGCCTGCAGCAGTCGCTCCATGTCAACGCCGATCCCGTCGTCCGACACGACGCTGACGATCTCCGCGCCCACGCGCGGCGCCATCTCCGCCGCGCCGTACCGTACGGACGGAAAATCCAGATCGGTCATGACGATGCGATTGCGCTCCGGCGGAAAATCCAGCGCCGAGAGAACCGTTGCCTGCGCGATACTGACGTTCGGCAGCATCACGACCTCGTTCTCACCCGCGCCTATCAGTGGAGCTATGACGTTGCCGACCGTGACCGGCAGCTCCCACCACCCCGCGTTCCACGCTTTGACTCCCTTGCCGCCCCAGTCCGAGGCGTATTCACCGAGCCTCGCAGGCACCGTGCGAGGCATCGGGCCGAGCGAGTTGGATACGAGATAAGTAGTGCGCTCCAGGATCGGAAATTCGTCGCGGAACGCCAGCAGCGGGTCCTGCGCCGTCACCGCCCTCCCGGCCGCAGCGAGCGGAACTCCGCGTCCTGATTCCACGTGGGGAGAACCGAAGTGTTGGCGAGCCAGCTTCCGAACTCGTACACGATGCCGGCGAGCTGCGCCGCGCCCGTGAGATCGAAATCCGCCCGGTATTCGTCGGAGGGCTGGTGATACCGGTGCGAGTTGTAATCCTCCTGCTGCTGCGCCCCCCAGCCGGCGGGACGCCCCACGAACTCCTCGCCCGCCGCGATCGAAGCCGAGGGCACGCCTGCCTTCGCAAACGAGAAATGATCCGAGCGATAGAAAAGGCCGCGCTCTGGATGCGTGTCGGGTGAGATCGTCAGCGTGTCAGCGCGCACGAGCGCGGCGAGCATCGGACCAAGGGAGCTCTTTGTGTCGCCCAGCACCCGCAGCGTCCGAGTCCTGCCGAAAAGATTGCCGCCGTCCACGTTGACGTTGGCGATGATCCTGTCGATCGGCACCGTGGGATTCCTCGCGAAGTAATCGGAGCCGAGCAGTCCGGATTCCTCCGCGTCCACGAACACAAACAGCTGCGATCTCGCGGGGCGCGGCGAGTGCGCCGCCGAATGCGCGACGCCCAGAATCACCGCGACGCCCGACGCATTGTCGGACGCGCCGTTGTAGATCGAATCACCGTTGACCGGCGGACCGATCCCGAGGTGGTCGAAGTGGGCGCTGTACGCGACGTACTCGTTGCCTTTGGCGGCGTCGGTGCCGCGGACGAGACCCACGACGTTCACCCCCTGCAGCCGCTGCACGCGGTTGGCGAAGGACATGGCAACGTTGATCCCCGTGGCGACGGGGCGGAAATCACGCGACTCGGCCGAGCGCCTCAGCTGCAGCATGTCGATGCCGGCCTGCGACAGCAAAGCGGTAACAGCGCTGTCGGTGATCCATCCCCTGACTCCTATCGGCGCCGGTCCCGTCGCGGGACGCGGAAGCATCCGCTGCTCCTTGGCCCACGACCCTACGACAGTGTGCCACGGATATCCAGCGCGCTCGGTGGTGTGCACGATGAGCATTCCCGCCGCGCCGCGCCGCTCCGCCTCCTCGAACTTGTAGGTCCAGCGCCCGTAATACGTCATTCCCCGGCCGCCGAACAGCGCGGGCTCGGCCGCGGTCTCGGGTGGATCGTTCACGAGCACCAGCAGGATCTTCCCGCGCACATTGACGTCCTTGAAATCGTCCCAGCGGAATTCCGGCGCGGTGGTCCCGTAGCCGACGAACACCAGCTCGCCGGAGGCCTCGCTGCGCGCCGTCGCGGAGCCGGCCCACACCACCACGTCCTCCGGATAGCGAAGCCGCGCACTCGCCCGGCCGCTTGCCGTCACCGCCAGCGTCGAACGGTCGGCGCCGACCACTTCGATCGGAAACTCCTGGAGGTACGAGCCGCTCGCGCCGGGCTCGACGCCGAACAGCCGGAGCTGCGCCGCGATGTACCCGGCGGCGATCCGGCCGCCCCGCGTGCCCGGCGCCCGTCCTTCAAGCATGTCGGACGAGAGAAAGCGGAGATGCGCGTCGATCTCGTTTGGCGTGACGACGTGGCCGCGGCGCGGGTCCTGCGCCGAAGCAGCCTTCATGTGCGCCGCGTGCGAATCCGGCGCCTGGGCGCGGGCGGTCGCAGTGCCTGCGCCGGCGAACATCACGGCAAAGGCGAGAATGGAGCGGATTCTGAGCATGGTCGTGATCGGGGAGTCGGAAGTTTTGCCAGCAATATACGGCTCGACGGTGCCGGACATCATTCTCTTGATTACGCTTGCTCCATGAGCGCGACGCCCGCGAAACGGATAGCACTGGTGCTCGGTGGCGGGGGCCTGAAGGGCTTCGCGCACATCGGCGTGCTCCGGGCGATGGCGGAGCGCGGAATCGTCCCTACGCTGCTCGCGGGGACGAGCATCGGTGCGCTCATCGCCGCCGCGGCAGCGGGAGGAACGGCCATATCCACCATGGAAGAGCGGGCGCTCGCGCTCCGGCGGCGCGACGTGTTCCGGCTCAATCGCATGGGTATGCTCCGCGACCGGCAGCGCGCCGTCTCGATCTATCTGGAGGAGCCGCTGCGCGAGCTGTGCGAGGCGGTGATTTCTCCCGCTACGTTCGATCAGCTCGCCACGCCGGTGCTCGTCAACACCGTCGATCTCGAGCAGGCGGCACAAGTGGTGTGGGGCCTGCCCGGCCTGCGCGACGTCAACGTGCCTGACGCGGTGTACGCATCGTGCGCGCTTCCGGGCTTCTTCCCCCCGGGAATCGTCGCGGGCCGCGTCTGCTCCGACGGCGGCATCATCGACAACCTGCCGGTGACGGTCGCCGCGCGGGGAATGGACGCCGTCATCGCGGTGGACGTTGGCAGCGCCGAGATCATCCACCGGGAGGACGTGCTGATGCACGGCTTCGGATCGATTTACATGCGCGCCGCGTCGTCCATGATGCACGCGCTGCAGCTGGTCCCGCTCACTCACTGGGCAGGCCCGCCAATGATACTGATCCGCCCGAAAGTCTCTCACATTGGATGGTTCAGCTTCACCCACACATCCGCGCTGATCGCCGCGGGATATGAAGCGGCCAGCGAAGCGCTCGATTACTACGAGAACTGCCTCGACCAGGCCGGCGGTGTCTTTCCGCGCCGCGACATGCACCTGATGGTGGACAAGCAGAAGTGCATCGGGTGCACTCTCTGCGTGGCGCTCGCTCCGGATCTCATGGGGATGGGGGCCGACGGCAAGGCGTTCGCGCGGGAATCGGTCGTGAGCTGGTCGCCGGCCGACGGAGATTTCGTGCACCAATGTCCGACGCACGCAATATCCGCCGAGCGCGCGGGCGCGAAGCCGCCTTCAGCGTTGGAGGGCACTCAGGCGAACGAATCAGTGTCCGGCTAGATTGCGAGTATGAGCCATCTCAACTCATTCGGCGCGCGCGCACAGCTCGCCGCCGGTGGCAAGGAATACACGATTTACCGGCTGGACGCCCTCTCGCGCGTCGGCGGCTCGACGGCCGAGAGGCTGCCCGTCAGCCTGAAGATTCTGCTGGAGAACCTCCTCCGGAACGAGGACGGCGCCTTCGTCCGCACCGGCGACGTCGAGACGCTCGCGAAGTGGGCCACCGCGCCCTACGCCCAGAAGGAGATCGCGTTCCGCACTTCGCGCGTGCTGCTGCAGGATTTCACCGGCGTGCCCGCCGTCGTGGATCTCGCGGCCATGCGCGACGCGCTCGCGCGGCTCGGAGGCGACCCCAGGAAGATCAACCCGCTCCAACCGGTGGATCTCGTCATCGATCACTCGGTGCAGGTGGACGAGTATGGCTCCGACGCAGCCTTCCTGATCAACGCCAACCACGAGTTCGAGCGGAACCAGGAGCGGTACGCGTTTCTCCGCTGGGGCCAGGACGCGCTCGAGAATTTTCGCGTGGTGCCCCCGGACACGGGCATCGTGCATCAGATAAACCTGGAGTACCTCGCCAGCGTGGTGTTTTCGCGCGCGCACGGCGACGAGCTGCACGCATATCCCGACTCGCTCGTTGGCACCGACTCGCACACCACGATGATCAACGGGCTTGGCGTGCTCGGCTGGGGCGTCGGCGGAATCGAGGCGGAAGCGGCAATGCTCGGACAGCCGGTCTCGATGCTGATTCCCGAAGTGGTGGGATTCAAGCTTCACGGCGAGCTGGCGCCCGGGACGACCGCGACCGATCTCGTGCTGACAGTTACGCAGATCCTGCGACAGAAAAAGGTCGTCGGAAAGTTCGTGGAGTTTTACGGCTCCGGACTGTCGAGCCTCTCCCTCGCGGACCGCGCGACGATCGCGAACATGGCGCCGGAGTACGGCGCCACGATGGGCTTTTTCCCCGTTGACGACGAGACGCTGCGCTACCTCCGGCTGACGGGACGCGATGCGGGCCAGGTCGATCTGGTCGAGCGGTATTGCAAGGAACAGGGAATCTTCCGCACCGACGCGAGCCCCGACCCCGTCTTCAACGCGGACGTGGATCTCGATTTGAGCACGATCGAGCCGAGCCTGGCCGGACCAAAGCGTCCGCAGGACCGCGTGCCGCTGAAAATGGCGAAGCAGCTGTTCCGCGAATCGCTCGAGGCGGAGCTGTCCAAGGCGGGAACGCTGCAGGCAGTCGCGACGATGCGTCAGGCTACCAACGTCTCCGCCGCGCCCGGCCTCTCGCCCGCGGTCGTGGCTACCGCCGAGAGCGAGCAGCAGCACATGCACGGGTCGGTGCCCGTTGAGATGAACGGCGTGAGCTTTCCACTCCGGCACGGGTCGGTCGTGATCGCCGCGATCACCAGCTGCACGAACACCTCCAACCCGAGCGTAATGCTCGCGGCCGGATTGCTCGCGCGCAACGCGGTCGCGAAGGGCCTGATGACAAAGCCGTGGGTCAAGACGAGCCTGGCGCCGGGGTCCAAAGTCGTGACGGATTACTTCGCGAAGGCGGGCGTCACCGACGCGCTCGACGCGCTCCGCTTCAACACGGTGGGCTACGGCTGCACTACGTGCATCGGGAATTCCGGCCCGCTGCCTGAGCCGATCTCCGCGGCCGTGGAAGAGCACAAGCTCGTGGTGGCCGCCGTGCTGTCCGGGAACCGGAACTTCGAGGGGCGCATCAACCCGCACACGCGCTTCAACTATCTGGCGTCGCCGCCTCTCGTCGTCGCATACGCGCTCGCGGGCCGCATGGACATCGACTTCAACACGGAGCCGCTCGGCCCGGGCAAGGACGGGCCCGTGTTTCTGCGGGACATCTGGCCCGCGCCGAAAGAGGTCGAGGACGAGATTCTGCGCTCGGTGAAGTCGGACATGTTCACGACGCAGTACGCCAACGTCTTCGACGGCGACGACAACTGGCGCTCGCTGCCGACGCCCACGGGCGACCTGTACGCGTGGGATGAGAAATCCACGTACGTCAAGAACCCGCCGTTCTTCGAGGGGATGACGATCGAGCCCCCGGGGGTACGGCCGGTGCGCAGCGCGCGAGTGCTCGGAAAGTTCGGCGATTCCATCACCACCGATCACATCTCGCCGGCGGGCTCGATCCCGGCCGCGAGCCCCGCGGGCAAGTGGCTCATCGAGCAGGGCGTGAAGACGAGAGAGTTCAACTCGTACGGCGCGCGCCGCGGCAATCACGAAGTCATGATGCGGGGAACGTTCGCCAACATCCGGCTCCGCAACGAGCTCGCGCCCGGCGTGGAAGGCTGGTGGACGGCGCTCACCCAGGGCGGAGACCCCGTTCCGCTGTACGACGCGTCGATGAATTACCAATCGTCGCGCACTCCGCTGATCATCCTCGCCGGGAAGGAGTACGGCACCGGCTCGTCCCGCGACTGGGCCGCCAAGGGCACGGCGCTGCTCGGCGTCCGCGCGGTGATCGCCGAGTCATTCGAGCGGATCCACCGCTCGAACCTCGTGGGGATGGGAGTTCTGCCACTCGAGTTCGTGCACGACGAGACGCGCGAGACGCTGGAGCTCAGCGGCTTCGAGACCTACGACATCGACGGTCTCGACGAAGGACTGCAGCCCCGGTCGCAGCTGACGGTGCGTGCATCCGCGCCGGGTTCGGCCCCGAAGACGTTCAGCGTCCGGCTGCGCATCGACACGCCCGAGGAGATGAACTATTACCGCCACGGCGGGATTCTGCCGTACGTCCTGCGGCAGCTCCTCATCGAGCACGCGTAAATGACCGGCAAGCCGTTCACGATCGGCATCGTTCAGGAAAAGATCACGGATGACGTCGCGGCCAACGTTGACCGCGCGATCGAGCGCGTGCGCGAGGCCGCCGCGCGAGGCGCCCAGATCGTGTGTCTGCAGGAGCTGTTCAACGCGCCGTACTTCTGCAAATCGCAGCAGGTGGAGCGGTTCGATCTCGCGGAGCCCGTCCCCGGACCCACTACCGAGCGGCTGTCCGCGGTCGCGAAGGAGCTGGAGGTAGTGATCGTGGTGCCGCTGTTCGAGCGCCAGGCCGCGGGCGTGTACCGCAACTCCGCGGCTGTCATCGATGCCGACGGCAAGATGCTCGGCGTGTATCGCAAGATGCACATCCCCGACGATCCGCTGTACAACGAGAAGTTCTACTTCACCCCGGGCGACGCGCAGACTCCGACGAACGCGACCGGCGGATTCGCGGTATGGAAGACTCGCTACGCGACCATCGGCGTTCTGATCTGCTGGGACCAGTGGTATCCGGAGGCCGCGCGCATCACGGCGCTGCTCGGCGCTGAGATCATCTTTTACCCCACGGCGATCGGGTGGCACCCGTCGGAAAAGGACGAGTTCGGCGAAGCGCAGGTTCAGGCGTGGCAGACCGCGCAGCGCGCGCACGCGATCGCGAACGGGGTGTACGTCGCGTCGCCGAACCGGTGCGGCCACGAGGATGAGCCCGGCACCAACGGCCTGGAGTTCTTCGGCCATTCTTTCATCGCCGACCCGTTCGGCCGCTTTCTGGTCGAGGCGGGCACGGAGCCGGAAGTGCTCGTCGTGCAGTGCGACCCGAAAGTCATCGAGAGCACCCGGCGCAGCTGGCCCTTCCTGCGCGACCGACGCATCGACGCCTACGGTCAGATATTGAATCGCTACATCGGGAAGTAGCCCAGTGCTCCGCATGCCCGCCGAGTGGGAGCCCCATTCGGCCACGTGGATCGCCTGGCCTCATCACGAGCCCGACTGGCCCGGCAAGCTCGAGGCAATCACATGGGTGTACGCCGAGATAGTCCGCGCCCTGGCGCTGTCGGAGCCGGTGGAGATTCTCTGCCACGACGAGCGCTCGCGCGAGATCGCGGCCGACACCCTGTCCGCGCACCACGTGGACTCGGCCCGTTTCCGGCTGCATCTCGTCCCAACGGACCGGGTTTGGCTCCGCGATTCTGCGCCGACCGGCGTGCTGCGGGATGGCACGCTCGAGTGGGTCGGCTGGGGCTTCAACGCCTGGGCCAAGTACGACAACTACAAGCGCGACGCGCGCGTGCCTGAAGCGGTCAGCGAAATCAGCGGCTCGCCACTGGTTCACGCCGGCCGCCCCGACGGATCCCGACCGCTCGTGCTCGAGGGCGGCGGGATCGAGACGAACGGCGCCGGAACGCTGCTCGTGACCGAAGAGTGGCTTCTGTCAGACGTGCAGGTTCGCAATCCGGGGATGACGCGGAAGCAATACGAAGATTCGTTCGCGAAATACCTGGGAGTTGCCCACACGGTGTGGCTCGGCGAAGGATGTGTCGGCGACGACACGCACGGCCACATAGACGACATCGCGCGCTTTACCTCGGTGGACACCGTCGTTCTCGCGTACGAGACCGACCCAGCGGACGAGAACCACGAGCGCTCGCACGACAACCTCGAGCGGTTGGCGCACGCGTCGCGCGAACGGCCTCTGCACGTGGTGAAGCTCCCCTTCCCCGAGCCCGTGATGATGCGGGGCGAGCGCCTGCCGGCGAGCTACGCGAATTTCTACGTCGGCAACACGACGGTGCTGGTGCCGACATTCAACGATCCCGCCGACCGGATCGCCCTGCACACTCTCTCCGACCTGTTCCCCGAAAGGCGTGTAGTCGGAATCCACGCGACCGATCTGGTCTGGGGCCTCGGCACGCTACATTGTCTCACTCAACAGCAGCCGCGCGCGAGACACGCCCGGCCTGAGGCGTAGAGCTTGCACGCGCTCGTGACATGAAGATCGTGCTGGCGGGCGAAGACGAGATCACGCTGAACCCCCTGCCCGGACCGCTGACCATCGAGGCGCCCGACGCGAAGATGCAGTACTCGCCTTTCCACATGCTCGGGAGCGCGCTCGCTATCTGCACGCACTCCGTGCTGTCGTCCTGGGGCTCGCACGCCGGGCTGTCGACAGACGATCTCACCATCTCGATCAGCTGGAGCTTCGCGGAAAAGCCGCACCGCGTCGGCAGCATTCGCATGGCTCTTTCATGGCCTTCGCTTCCCGCGGAAAGAGTCGAGGTCGCGCGCCGCGCGGCGCTTCTTTGCCCGATCCATACGACGTTGTCCCACCCGACTTCCATCGAGATCGCGGGCGGAGCGTGACCATTCCGGTGGTCAGGTTCACGGTGGCGGGAGTGGATCAAGCAGTCAACGCGCCGACCCTAGGCGCGCCCGGCAGGACGTTTACGGTGATCTATGACGGCAATTGCAACGTCTGCAAAAAACTCGTTAGCGTGCTCGGCAAGTGGGATCGCGGGAACGATCTCGAAGTGATCGCGTCGCAAGCGCCCGGCGTGCAGGCGCGGTTTCCATGGATTCCGGAGCGCGCATTTACAGAGTCCGTGCAGGTCGTGCGCACGTCCGATGGAATGACCTGGCAGGGCGCCGCAGCCATTGAACAGCTGCTCGATGCGCTGCCCCGGGGTCCCTGGCTCACCTGGGTTTTCAGCATTCCGTTCGTGCGCGTGGTGGCCGAAAAATTCTATCGTTGGTTCGCGCGCAACAGATATCACATGGGGTGCGGGCAACACTGCCGGATCCGCCCGCACGATGTGAGCTACGACCCGTAATTCACGCTCTGCCGGACGCGGGGGCGGTATGCGCCCGCGACGGCCGCGATTTCGACTTGCCCGTGCGCTTGTGAGTAGCCACGATCCCGTCCAGCCACGTTGTCACATCCTGCGCTTCGATCTCGTCGAGAACGTCGCTTTTTTCGTGCACGCCGTCCGGAGCCGTCCCGCCGCTCTCCCGTACGACGTTCTCGAGCAGGGTGCGCCACGTCGAGCTCTGTAACGGTCGCCCGACAGTGGACATGGCGAGCCAGTCCGCGGCGTTCGCCGCACGATCATACGCGGTAGCCTGAAACCGGATAGTGGCACCGCTCTCCTCCGCAGCGAACGTGACGCCACCAGCGATCGGGTGCCCTGCGACCGTGACGAGTGTAAGTCGAAGGTCGCTGACCTCGACCACGCGCACCTGAATATTGCCGCGAAAGGGCAGGGCCATCGTGAGCGTGGCCCCGGCGGTGAGGGTTTGCGGGGTTCCCTCCTCCGCCGAGAGATCCATTGTCCACGGCGTGAGATCCGCGAAGCGCAAGCGAAACCGCGCGAATAGCCCTTCCGCCGACATCGAGCTGCCGGCGATGTCTACGTGATGGCACCGTCGCGTAATGCCGCCAAATCCATCAGCGGGAAGCTGCTCGGGCAGCACGTCGGCCAGCTTCCTCAGACCAACGTCCAAAGGGGTTGCCGCCAGATGCAACACAGCCGTAAGAGCGTCTTCGGAATTGGAACCGATGACGCTATGCTCGGCAAGCATGGCGAGGTGGGACTCGTTCACCGGAAGCTTGATCCCGGCTGCCTTCGCGATCCTGGCGCCGAAGCCGATCACGGACGCGGGGATGGCGACCCGCGCCGGCTTGCGTCCAATGATGGCGGACAGGCGGTCGAGGATGTCATTGATGGAAGTCTTGTCCGGGCCCGCGAGGTCGAGGACGCGACCGCGGAGATCCGGCCTCTCGACACACCGGGCAAGGGCCTCGCCAGCGTCTTCCGACCAGAGAGGCTGAAAGGGGTCGTCGCCTGACCCGATCACCGGCATCACGGGCGTCGCGCGCATCATCTTCAAAAGCGACGAGATCACTTCATCACCCGCGCCGTAGACATTGCCAAGGCGGCAGATGATCCAGCTCCCGCCGAACGCCCGAACGAGCTCTTCCGCGGCAACCTTGGATTTGTGGTAGTCCGAAGAGCCTCGCTCGGCGCCAAGCGACGACACGAACACCAAGTTCTTGACTCCGGCCCGCCGGGCTTCTTCGACGACGTTACGCGTCCCTTCGACGTTTACCTTCGCGAAGGTGGACGCGGGCGGGGTTTCATCCACGATGCCGGCAATGTGCAACACCGCCTCGCAGGCCTCGGCAGCGCCCTCGAGCTCCCCTGCCGCGGCTATGCTCCCGTCCCGCGATTCAACGCCCTCCCAGCGCGCAACGTCGGCCGCTGCGTCCCGATTGAAGACGCGAACTTCGTGACCACGCCTGATCAGCGCTTCCACCGCCGCGATGCCCACCACCCCGCTGCCGCCGGTTACCAGCACCTTCATTTTGCTTAACCTTCGAATTGATAAAGACCGCTGCATACAAAGCACATCCGGGGCCATGAACGACGTCTCACTCGAATAAGTTTTTATCACCGTGAAAACTCCAGGAAAGGCGGTTGTCCTGCTCAGCGGCGGACTCGATTCAGCAACTGCCGCGGCCGTGGCCGTGCGCGACGGATTCGAGCTCCACGCGCTCAGCGTGGACTACGGCCAACGCCACGCGATCGAGCTGGAGGCCGCGCGCCGCGTTGCGGCAGAGCTCGACATCGCCGATCATCGCGTGGTGCGCGTAGACCTGCGCGCCATCGGCGGCTCCGCGCTCACCGGCGAGGTGCCCGTCCCCAGGAACGAGGATCCCTCGGCAGCCGGCGTGCCGGTTACGTATGTGCCCGCGCGAAATACCGTCTTCCTCTCGCTCGCCCTCGGCCTCGCCGAGGTCGTAGGCGCTTTCGATATTTTCATCGGCGTCAACGCTCTCGACTACAGCGGGTATCCGGATTGTCGTCCGGAGTTCGTTCGCGCCTTCGAGAGGCTCGCGAACGTCGCCACCAAGGCGGGCACAGAGGGTGGTACTTTCACCATTCACGCTCCGCTCATCGATCTATCCAAGGCCGACATCATCAGGCTCGGCACGACTCTGGGCGTGAATTACGCGAGCACGACGAGCTGTTACGATCCGGATCCGAAGGGTCGCGCGTGCGGCGAGTGCGATTCGTGCCAGCTGCGCCTGCGCGGCTTCGCCGAAGCCGGCTTGTCCGACCCGATAGCGTACGCGAGGAGCTGAACTCCGTCATGTACACGGTCAAAGAGATCTTTTATACGCTGCAGGGCGAAGGCGCTCACGCCGGGCGCGCAGCCGTGTTCTGCCGGTTCGCCGGCTGCAACCTGTGGAGCGGCCGCGAGCACGACCGCGAGAGCGCGACCTGCACCTTCTGCGACACGGATTTCGTGGGCGTGGGACCGGACGGCGGAAAGTTCACGACGGCGGAGGATCTGGCTGCCGCGGTGGCGGAAAAATGGCCGGCCGGAGCGCCCGCGCCGTTCGTGGTATGCACCGGGGGCGAGCCGTTGCTTCAGCTCGACTCTCCCGCGATCGAGGCTCTGCACGCGCGCGGCTTCGAAGTCGCGGTAGAGAGCAACGGCACGCAGCCCGCGCCGGCGGGGCTGGACTGGATCTGCGTTAGCCCGAAAGCGGAGACGGAGATCGTCCTGCGGTCGGGCAATGAGCTCAAGCTGGTGTTTCCCCAGCAGCATGCGCCGCCCGAGAAGTTCGTCGCGCTGCGCTTCGACAATTTCTTCCTGCAACCAATGGACGGGCCGGACGTCGTCCGCAACACGGAGCTGGCGGTCGCGTACTGCCTGGCGCATCCGCGGTGGCGGCTGAGCATCCAGACGCACAAGCTGCTGGGAATCCGATGAGCCGCTCCTATCTGACGCACCTTGAGTGCGGCGCATGCGCCGCGGAGCACGACGCGACGCGGCTGCAAAACGTCTGCACGCACTGCGGCAAGCCGCTGCTTCCACGCTACGATCTTGCGGCCGCCGGGAAAAGCCTTACGCGCGAGTCGCTCCGCTCACGGCGCAGCGACCTGTGGCGCTATTCGGAGGTGCTGCCGGTAGTGGATGACGCGAACATCGTGTCGCTGGGCGAGGGATCGACGGCGCTGGTGCGCGCCGACCGGCTCGCCGCCGAGCTGGGATGCGGAGAGCTGCACATCAAGGACGAAGCGGGCAACCCGACGCAAAGCTTCAAGGCGCGCGGGATGGCTGTGGCCGTGTCGCGTGCAAAAGAGCTGGGAGTCAGGAAGCTGGCGGCTCCCTCGGCGGGCAATGCTGCGGGGGCCCTCGCGGCGTACGCGGCGCGCGCCGGGATGGAAGCGTACCTGTTCATGCCGCGCGACACGCCGCGCGCAAACGTGATCGAGACGACATTCACCGGCGGGCACGTCCGCCTCGTGGACGGGCTCATCACGGACTGCGGCGCGGAGGTCGCGCGCGGGAGGGAAACGGAGGGATGGTTCGACGTCTCCACCCTCAAGGAGCCCTACCGCGTCGAAGGCAAGAAGACGCTCGGCTACGAGCTGGCCGAGCAGCTCGGATGGACGCTTCCCGACGTGATCGTGTACCCGACGGGCGGCGGCACCGGGCTCATCGGAATGTGGAAGGCTTTCGCCGAGATGGAGGAGCTGGGATGGATCGGCTCCGGGCGGCCGCGGATGGTGTCGGTGCAGGCGGACGGGTGCGCGCCGATCGTCGCCGCTTTCGAGACGGGCGCGCGGTTCGCCGATGAGTTTCCCAATGCCGCCACAATCGCATCGGGACTTCGCGTGCCGCGTGCCATCGGCGATTTCCTCATCCTCGACGCGCTGCGGGCGTCCGGCGGCACCGCGGTCGCGGTGAGCGACGCGGAGCTGATCCAGGGAGCGCGCGACATCGCGCGGCTCGAGGGCGTCTTCGCCTGCCCCGAAGGCGGCGCGTGCGTCCCGGCGGTCCGCAAGCTTGTCTCCGCCGGCGCGATCAAGCCCGACGACCGCGTGGTAATCTTCAATACCGCGGCCGGCGTCAAATACCTGGACACCTACACGCAATGACCACTGCCCCACCCGATCGCGACAGCGCGCTTGCTCTGATGCAGGAGTACACCGCCAGCGAATCGCTGCGAAAGCACATGCTCTCCGTCGAAGCCGGGATGCGCGCGTACGCCGCCAAGCTCGGCGAGGACGCCGAGCGCTGGGGGCTGGCGGGCCTGATGCACGACTTCGACTACGAGCGCTTTCCGAACGACTCGCGCTCGCCGACGGAGGAGCACCCATCGCAGGGCGTGCGGCTGCTGCGCGAGCGCGGCTACCCCGAGGACGTTCTCCAGGCGATCCTGGGTCATGCCGCTTACACGAACGTTGCGCGCGAGTCACTCATGGCGAAGGCGCTGTTCGCAGTGGACGAGCTGACCGGGCTCATCACCGCTACCGCGCTCGTGAAGCCCTCGCGCAGCGTGCACGACGTGGACGCGCGCTCGGTGCGGAAGAAGATGAAGGACAAGGCGTTCGCTCGCGGCGTGAGCCGCGAAGACGTCGTCCAGGGCGCGCAGGAGCTCGGCGTGGATCTCGACGAGCACATCCAGTTCGTGATCGGCGCGATGCAGGGCTGCGCTGCCGAGCTGGGACTGCAGGGAACACCAACCAGCAACTAGTCAAACGATCATGCCACGAAAGTCCAAGCCCGCCGCGGGTCCCGTGAGCGCTTTCACGCGCCACCACTTCCGGCACTTCAACGCTGCCGCGCTGATAGATGCCTCCGATGATTACATCGCGCATCTCGACGGCGGCGGCAAGATGTTGGTCACGCTTGCCGGCGCCATGAGCACGGCCGAGGTGGGGCTCTCGCTTGCCGAGATGATCCGGCAGGACAAGGTGCACGCCATCACCTGCACCGGCGCGAACCTCGAGGAGGACGTGTTCAACCTCGTCGCGCACGATCATTACGAGCGGGTGCCGAACTACCGGTCGCTGACCGCGGAGCAGGAGGTCGAGCTTCTCAGCCGCCACATGAACAGGGTCACTGACACGTGCATCCCCGAGATGGAGGCGATGCGGCGCATCGAGGACGAGGTGTTGGCCGAGTGGGTTGCCGCCGACAAGAAGGGCGAGCGGTACTTCCCCCATGAGTTCATGTACCGGATCATCCTCAGCCGCCAGCTCGAGTCGAGCTACCAGATCGATCCGGAGGATTCATGGCTGGTCGCCGCCGCGAAAAAGAACCTGCCGATGTTCGTGCCGGGCTGGGAGGATTCCACGCTGGGCAACATGTACGCGGGGCACGTGATCGCGGGCGACGTGAAGAACGTCCACACCGTTCGCACCGGGATCGAGTACATGACGCGGCTCGCCGAGTGGTATACGGAGACGGCGCCGAAGACATCGATCGGGTTCTTTCAGATCGGCGGAGGAATCGCGGGTGATTTTCCCATCTGCGTCGTGCCGATGCTGCATCAGGATCTGAAGCGGGACAGCGTGCCGCTGTGGGGGTACTTTTGCCAGATCAGCGACTCGACGACGAGCTACGGCTCATACTCGGGCGCGGTACCGAACGAAAAGATCACCTGGGGCAAGCTGGGCAAGGACACGCCGAAGCACGTGATCGAGTCGGACGCGTCGATAGTCGCACCCCTGATTTTCGCGCTCGTTCTAGGTTGGTGACAACCCTCCGCCCTGCGTGCTGCGCCCAAGGTTGCCAGGACGCAGCACGCAGCACGCAGCGTATTTAGCGGCTACTTGCCTCCGGTATCTCCTTGTCTGGCAACGGTCACCGGCATAGCGGCGTCAGGGCTGATCGTCGGCGACCACGCGGGCAGCCTTGCACCCGGCGCGTTCGTGAGCTGACGCATTCTGCCGCTATCGACATCCATCACCCAGATCTCCTTGGTTCCGCCGCGCGTCGAGGCGATCGCGATGTGGCGGTTGTCCGGCGCCCACGTGGGATCCTCGTTCTCGGCGAACGTCGTGAGCTTCTTCATTCTCTGCGTCCGCACGTCGATCAGCCATACCTGGAAATCGCCGTTCTGCTGCATGTACGCCACGCGCAGGCCGTCGGGCGACCAATCGGGGCTGGTCCGGTAGCTCCTGACTCCCTTCGCGCTCGGCGTCAGCTGCTTCTCCTCGCTGCCGTCGAGATTCATCGTGAACAGCTGCGGCGTCATGCGCGTCCCCTGCCATGATCGTGGCGAGATGAACGCCAGCTTGCGCCCGTCCGGGCTAAACGAAGGTGAGGACCTGTCGTACAACTCCAGGCTGGAAAGTCTGCGCGCCGGAGCCGCTTCCTCGAGGCTCGCGATCACCAGGTCCGCGCCCGCATCCCGCGCGTGCGCGTACACCACCGAGCGTCCATCCGGGGTGTAGACCGGTGTGAGGTTGAGGCCGCGCGGAGTTGCCGACAGCTCCCGCAATGCCCCGGTGATGAGGTTCGCCTCCACGATCTGCGAGCCCGCGTCGTTCAGATCCGCGTACACCACGCGCGTGCCGCTCGGATGCCACGACGGCGACAGCGCCATGCCGGACTGCGTAGCCGGCCGGTTGTTCGCCCCGTCGCTGTCCACCACGAACAGCTGGCCGTTCTGTATGTAAGCCACACGGCTCTGCGCCATTCCGCGCTGTCCGGTCAGCCACCCCTGCACCTGGTCCGCGATGCCATGTATGGCGAAACGCCGCGCCGATACGAGCGAATCCCGCCGCGCGTAGTCCCTCGCCACCAGCAAGGGCAAAGCTTCGTCGCGCTCCAACACGGCCTGATCGATCCGCGCTCGCAGAACGGAATCCTCCGCCATCACTACGCGCATGACCGAGTCGCGCAGCGCGGCTTCCGCTTCCCTCTTCTTTCGATTGCGCGGTGGCTTCCTGGCGGCGGCTGCCACCAGCGAGTCGCGCATGAACTGGGTGCGCACCAGGCCCGCACGCGCGTCCATGTCGCGCTGCTCCCACACCCGGATCACCGAGTCGCGGATCTCCTGCTCGCGCGGCTCCGGAATTTCCGGCACGGCGAAGTCTCCCTCGCGCATCATCGTCTGCGTGGCGACGTCGTACACAGCCACCCGCATTCCGGTGGAACTGCGGCGCGGCGCCACGATCGCCGCCACCTTGAATCCGGCGAAAAAAGAGTAATTCACGCTCCCATCGACAGGCGCGTTCGGCTTCACGAGCGAAGCGTCGAGCGCCAGCGGGGTGAGGCGATCGCCGTAATCGAGATCGCGCTGGATGATCGTGCGCACTGAATCGCCGGGACTGTCGTCCACCGGCAGCACGACCACGAGCGGCTTCGCGACGGGCGCTGCCGGCGCCTTCGCAGGAGCGCGCCGCGACTGCTGCGCCTCCGCAACCGAAGTCAGGGCGATACCAGCGGCGGCTGCCGCGACCAGAGCTCTGCGAAACGTTGTCATGTGAACCTGCTGGCTGAAAATCCTGGCGGAGCGGGTAACCCGCACAATACGGCCCGGACCGAATTCCGACGGTCCGGCGTTCCGCTGCAAGTAAGACAGCGGGCCCGCGAGGTCCGTCACTGATATACCCCGGAGACGCTACAAAGTGCTGCGGCCCACAGAGTTAGCTATCGACGAAATCAGTCAAGCCAATTCTCACCCGAATGTCGAATCTCGCAATACGCAAGCCGAGTGCGCGGAATGCGGCGGCCGAAAGCGGACAGCAACTGAGAACTGAATAGCTGATAGCTGCAAGCGAATTAGCCGCAAGCTCGATTAGCCGCCTACCGCGCTGACCTACCGGCGCGTTACGAAGAGCGCCCGCTATGACGCCTTCGCGCGGATCGAACGGTCAGCGAGGTTTGCGGCTGTTTCGCTTGCAGCTATTAAGCTGGTAGCTATCAGCTATTCCGTTCTCAGTTATCAGTGGCCGTTAATGAAAGAAAAAGACCCGCTCTCGCGGGTCTTTTAGTCCTTATCCAAGTCCAGCCGGCGTTATCGAGCCCGTCTGGTCAATGCCTGACAAATCATCGGATACACTCTCGCGCCTTCCGATCCCGCGCGCGGCGGATCCCAGGACATGTTCGCCAGAACGCGGCGGCTCACGGCCGGAACCTCTTCGACTACGCGGCCCGTGGACGAGTACAGCGAGGCCCCGATGCGCCTCACGCGGATCGGCGAGCATTTGAGCTGTACCTGCTGCACCATGCGCGTGTAGTCGCGGCGACTCTCGGCGCGGCGCGGCGTCGCGTAATCCCAGCGCACGAAAGCGATATACGAGCCCTCGTCCGACACACGGATCCGCGTCGTATCCAGCGCGACGGTCAGCCGGGAGTCGCTATGAATGGTGCGCCATGCGCTCTGCGCGGCTGCATCGTTGGGAGCGAGCACGAGTGCAACGACTCCGGCTACCGCAAAACGGAGAAAAGTTCTGATCATAATGGCTGTTGGCTATTGGCTGTTGGCTGTTGGCT
>DATLBG010000020.1:0-20458 GCA_035527035.1 Gemmatimonadaceae bacterium
ATCCCCTTCACCTTCGCGAGCAGTCCTTCCTTCGGCGTGGGAAGCAGCAGCGACTCCGCGAGCGCGTCCGCGAACGCCGTGACGCTCGCGTACCGCGCGTGCGGCTGCCGGGCCAACCCGCGCATCACGACTTCTTCCACCAACGGGTGGTATTGTGAATTCTCGCGCGCCTGGTTCAACGGCTTGGGGGCCTGCGTCAGCAGTTGCGTGAACATCTCGCGCGGCCCGCGCGCGGTGTACGGCAGCGTTCCGGTCAGCAGCAGATACGCTATCGTCGCAAGACTGTACTGATCCGCAGCCGGGCCCACGAGCTCGCCGGATAGCGCCTCGGGAGCGACATACATCAGCGTGCCGACGAAGAACCCCGCGCGCGTGAGCCGCTCGTCCTGCGACATGTCGGTGTCGGTCGCGATGCCGAAGTCCAGGAGCTTGACCTTGCGCTCCGCCACGTCGTACATGACGTTCTCGGGCTTGAGATCGCGATGCACCACTCCGGCTTCGTGCGCCGCCTGAACCGCAGCGCCGATCTGGCGTATGATGTTGGACGTCTCGTCGGGGCTGATCGGCGCGGCCCGGCGCGCGTAGCGGTCGAGGATCTCCCCCGGCGCCCACTCGATGGCCATGAAATGCTCACCGGTGTTCGCTTGACCGATCTCGATGGTCCGCACGACGTTGGGATGCTGCACGCGCGCGCCGTACTTTGCTTCCCGCAGGAAGCGCGCGATAGCAGTCTTGTCCTGGCGGAGCTTTTCCCGCAGAACCTTCAGCGCTACATGGCCGTGCGAGGAGTGGTGGGCGCGGTACACGGCGGACGTACCGCCTTCGCCAACCTCCTGCTCGAGGCTGTAACCGGATAGAGTCGTTCCCACCAACGAGGCGCGAGGCACGGCGCGAAGCTAATCCGGCCTGCAAAACGTGGCAAGCAAATAGCGTGTCCGGCTTTAGACTAAAGAACCGTCGCACCCGAGCTTTATCGAGGATTCGAACCATGAAGACCATTCCCGGGCTGTTCCGTCCCCTGCTCCTCGCCGGCCTGGCCTCCGTGCTGGCCGGCTGCGGGGGCTCGAACCCCGGCCGCGCTCCGGGCCGCTCGCCCGAGGTACTCCCAACCGACGGTGCTCTCACCGACGCCACGCGATTTTACCGGGCCATGGGACTCGCTTCAGCGCATGCGCCGGTCTCGTTCGTCGGAAAGGCGGCGTACTTCGCGTCGCCGTCGCCCGACACCACGATCGTCCTGGTTTCCGTGTCCGTTCCCACCAGATCGCTGACGTTCGCGCGGGATGCGGACGTTTACCGCGCGCAGTACTCCGTCCAGCTGCGGATCAGCCGGGCGGGCGCCGAGGTCGGGCGGGTGGACGCGAGCGAGGTCGTGCGGGTCGGCAGCTTTCGCGAGACCACGCGCACGGACGAGAGCGTCATCTTCCAGCGGTACCTACGAATGACGCCGGGTGCGCACACCATCGGATTCACCGTCCGCGACATGGGCAGCACCCGCGCATCGGCGGACACGCTCGCCCTGGTAGTGCCGCGCCTCGGCCCGGCATCGGTGTCGTCCCCGCTGCCGGTGTACAAGGTCCGCGCGCGCGAGCGGCTCGATTCGCTGCCGAGCGCGGTGCCGAGCCCGCGGTCCACGGCAGTCTTCGGCCGCGACTCCGCGGTCGTCGTGTACCTCGAGGCTTACGGAAACGCCGCGTCGGTTCCGGTCCGCATCGGCGTGCGTAACGAATCCGGTACCCTGCTTTGGGCAGATACGTCGAGTCTCTCGCGACACGGCGGCCTGCTGAGCGGCGTCGTCGCAATCCCCGTCGCGCGCCTCGGCATCGGAGTAGGCAACGTGGCGTTCACCAGGCTCGACACGCGCGACAGCAGCGCGACGCCGATCTTCGTGAGCTTCGGCGACGACCTCCCTGTCGCCGCCTTCGAGGACATGTTGCAGTACCTGCGCTTCTACATCTCGCCCTCGCGTCTGGCCGCGCTCCGCAACGCGCCACCGGAGCAGCGCGCGCAGATGTGGGTGGACTTCCTGCGTGCCACGGATCCGGATCCAGGTAGCGCGACGCACGAGGGGCTGCGCGATTATTTCGGCCGCATTCGGCTGGCGAACGAGCGCTTTCGCAGCGAGGGAGTGGCCGGGTGGCTGTCGGATCGGGGCATGGTGTACGTCACGCTAGGCGAGCCGGACGAGGTCACCGAGCAGATCGTGAACATGCGCGACCAGCGGCTGGGCACGGCGCGGAGAGTGCCGGTCCAGCTCTGGGCCTACCGCCGCCACCGCGCCCAGCTCCTGTTCACGGACGAGATGCAGGCCGGGCGGTGGGAGCTCACGCCCGACAGCGAGAATGAATTGCGCGCGCTGACCGCGAGGCTTCTGCAGCGGTAAGCGTCCGACCGGGCCGGCTATATTGGGAGCGATGCAGCTCCCGGAGTCGCCCCGGCTCTTTCTCGTTGACGGATACGCCCTGATCTATCGCGCGTTCTACGCGCTGATGGCCAGGCCGCTCACGACGAGCAAGGGCGAGAACACATCCGCCGTCTGGGGGATAAGCAACTTCCTGCAGCGGCTCGTCACCGCGCAGAAGCCGGAGTACCTCGGCTGGGTGCACGATTCCGGGATGTCGTTCCGGCACGAGCGGTATCCCGCGTACAAGGCGACGCGCGAGAAGCTGGCCGACGACCTCCAGGCGGACTTTGACCGCGGAATGATGCGCATCTGCCAGCTGCTCGACGCGTACCGCATTCCCATCCTCGCGCTCGAGGGCTATGAAGCGGACGACGTGATCGGAACGCTCGCCCGCCGCGGAACCGAGGGTGGAGTCAACGTCGTGGTGGTCTCCGGCGACAAGGACTTTCAGCAGCTTGTGCGGCCGGGCGTGTGGATCCTGAACCCGGGACGCGGAGGCTCCGCCGCCGTCGAGGAGCAGTGGGTTGGAGTCGAGAACGCGAGCGAGCGTCTCGGCGTCCCGCCTGAGCGCGTGACGGACTATCTGGCGCTGGTAGGCGATTCGTCGGACAACGTTCCCGGCGTTCGCGGCATCGGTGACAAGACGGCTCGGGAGCTGGTGAACACCTACGGCGGACTCGACCAGATCCTGGCGCACGCCGCGGAGCTCACGAAGAAGCGCCCGCGTGAAGCGCTGCAGGAGCACGCCGACAATGCGCGGCTGTCGAAGGAGCTCGTGACGATCCGGGAGGATCTGGACATCGCGCTCGATCTGGAAGCGTTGAAGCTTCGCGAGCCGAACCGCGATCAGCTGCGGGACCTGTTCGTGGAGCTCGAGTTCCACTCGCTCGCCAAGGAGGCCGCGCCGTCCCGACGCGCGCCCGAGCCCGGCCTCGAGAAGCGATACACCACGGTGGAATCAGTCGAGCAGGTCCGCGACGTGGTGTCGAGGGCCAGAAAAGCCGGAACGATCGCGCTCGATACCGAGACGGTGGTTGCCGCGGGCGATCCGCCGAAGATCGATCCGTTGCGCGCGCGGCTCATCGGGCTGTCGCTCGCTGTCGCACCGGGGGAGGCGTACTACTTCCCTCTCCGCCATCGCCAGCACGCCGCTGAGCAGACCGATTTTCTGATGGATGTGTCCGGCGATCGGTCTCCGACCGACGCGCCCGAGGATCGCGGGACCGTGCGCGGGGGGGACGAGGCGAGCGCCGGTGCGGCCAAGCCCAAGAAGCGCGCCGTGAGGCAGATCGAAAGCATCGCATCGCGCCTGCTGGGTGGGCGTGGAGCCGGCGCGCCGGTGAACAATCTTCCTCCTCTCGACGCGCCGGAGATGGCGCCTTTGCGGGAGCTGCTCGAGGATGCCTCGGTCACGAAGAGCGCGCAGAACGCGAAGTTCGATCTGCTCGCCCTGAGAAAGGCCGGCGTGAATCTGCGCGGTCTCGACTTCGACACCATGCTCGCGAGCTACGTGCTCGACCCGGGTCGCCGCTCCCACGGCCTCGACGTGCTGGCGCTCGAGTTCCTCCAGCACACGATGACGTCCTACGAGGACCTGTGCGGCAAAGGCAAGGACGCGCTTCGTTTCGACGAATGTCCGGTAGAGGCCGCTCGCGATTATTCGTGCGAGGACGCCGACATCACGCTGCGGCTGCGCGCGCTGTTCGAGCCGCAGCTCGAGAAGTTCGCGCTCAAGGAGCTGCTGCGCGACGTCGAGATGCCGCTCGTCAGCGTGCTGGGAGAGATGGAGTGGACCGGTGTCGCGATCGACGACGGCTGGTTCAAGTCGCTCAAGGTCCGGTTCGAGCGCGAGCGGAAAGCCGTCGAGCAGAAGATTTTCGAGGCGGCCGGCACCGAGTTCAATGTCGCGTCGAACCTGCAGCTTCGCGAGATACTGTTCGTGAAGCTGGGGCTACCCGTGCTGAAGAAGACGTCAACGGGACCGTCCACGGATGCAAGCGTGCTGCAGGAGCTGGCCGAGCAGGGGCACACTTTGCCGGTGCTGCTGATGGAGTACCGGGAGCTGGCGAAGCTCGAGAACACGTATCTGGACACGCTGCCGGAACTGGTGAACCCTCAGACGGGTCGGCTTCACACGTCGTTCAACCAGACCGTCGCCGCGACCGGCAGGTTGTCGTCCAGCGACCCGAACCTCCAGAACATTCCCATCCGGCGCGAGCTGGGGCGCGAGATCAGGCGCGGGTTCGTGCCCGAGGCCGGGTGGACGCTGATCGCCGCTGACTACTCGCAGATCGAGCTGCGGCTGCTGGCGCACCTGTCGAACGACCCGGCGTTCGTGGATGCGTTCCATGCCGGCGGCGACATCCATCGGCAGACTGCGTCGATCATCTTCGATGTTCCCGTCGCGGACGTGACGTCGGAGATGCGCGCGCGCGCGAAGACGATCAACTTCGCGACTATCTACGGTCAGGGACCGCAGGCGCTGTCGCGACAGCTGCACATCGAGCATTCGGAGGCGAAGGAGTTTATCGCCCGGTACTTCGAGCGCTTCCAGGGGATTCGCGCGTATCTCGACTCGATGGTGGAGTTCGCGCGCGAGCACGGCTACGTGCAGACGATTTTCGGCCGGCGGCGCTACATCCCCGAGCTGCGCGACAGGAACTTCAACATCCGCGCGTTCGGCGAGCGCACCGCGGCCAACTCACCGATCCAGGGCTCGGCCGCCGATCTCATTAAGCTCGCGATGATCCACATTCACAAAGTGCTGGGCGAGCGCGAGCTGAGAACGCGGATGCTGCTCCAGGTGCACGACGAGCTCGTATTCGAAGTTCCGGACGACGAGCTCGACAGCGCGCAGGCGCTGGTGAAGCGGGAGATGGAGCACGCCGCCGAGCTGTCGGTTCCGCTGGTTGTGGATATCGGAGTCGGAAAAAACTGGATGGAGACGAAAGAGTAGGGCCGGGCTACAGCCCTTTGACCCTGCACGCGATCAACAGCAGCGCGAAGCCGCCGATCCAGGACCAGCTCGCAACCGGCTCACCAACCTTGACGAGTCCGAAATGCGCGGCGACCGCGACGAGAAACAGAACCAGGGAAATGAGCCAAACCGCCATCGTCGGAGCCTTACCCGAGTTACGCATTGCTTCTCCTTTGGTATTGGTGGAACGGGAAAGAGTGGCTTGCTACAGTGCCTCGCGTTCCGAGTATCCGCGCCGGTCCGGGACCTTACGCATCACCAAGAGCGCTAACACCATTCCAAATCCTACCGTAACGACACCGGCGCGATAGGCAAACCCCTCGCCCATGGGAGGAATCAGCCCGTCCACGGTGACGGCCCAGATGAGCGGCCCCGCGATCGCCGCCGCGCGCGCGGACAGCACCATGAGCCCGAAAAATCTTCCCGCGTCCCGCTCGGGAATCAGCGTCAGCATCAGCGGGCGCTCGGTGGCGGCGACGCCGCCGTACACCAGTCCGATGCCTACGCCCACGACCCAGAAAGACGTCTGCGTGGGAGCCGAGATCATCGCTGCCAGCAGGAATATCCACGACGTAATGACGATCGTCAGCGTGCGCTTCGGTCCGATGCGGTCAGACAGCCTGCCCCAGAAGTAGCTGCCCAGTACCGCAGGCACCGTCAGCACCACGAACAACATCGCGTCGCTGCCTTCGGTGAATCCCATCGCCTCGACCGCGTAAATCGCCATGACGCTGATAATCGTCCCCATCGCATCCTGATACAGAAACGACGCGACGATGAAACGCGTAGCGCCCGGATACTTCCGCGATTCACGGAAGGTGGCGACGACATCGCCAAATGCCTTTTTCCATTGGATGGCTTTCTTCTCGACGGCCGGCCGATGGTCGCGGCAGAAAAAGAACAGGGGTAGCGAGAACAGCAGGAACAGAGCCGCCGTCGGGATGAAGGTGGATACGCGGCCGCCATGCTCCGTGAACGGAACGATCGAGCGCAGATCGCTCATCAGCGCTTCCGGAACTCCGCCCACTATCGGAATCGACCCGGTATAGAACGCGGTCGCGATGAGCACGCCGGTGATGGATCCGACATACCCGATGGCAGTGCCAAGCCCCGACAGTCTTCCCCATTCGCTCGCGGGAGCGAGCTCCGGCATCATGGCGTTGTAGAACGGAAGCGCGCCCTGGTATGCGTAGTTCGCGATGATGAACACGACGATGATTGCCGCGAGCGAAGAGCCGGATATAGTCGCGGCCGCGGAGCCCGCGGGAAGTCCGCCAATGACACTCTCGCCGGATAGCGGCACCATGGTCTGGCTCATGATTCCTATGGCGACCGTAGCGGCGACGGCGACAAGCGTGAACCAGACGACCCACGGCTTGCGGCGCTGTCTCATGTCCGAGATGGCGCCGAAAACAGGAATCGAAACAGCTACCAGAACCGAGGCTATCACCGATCCGATCACGGCGATCATGTTCGATACGCCGAGGTCCTTCTTCAGCCAGACCATGAAAAACAGCGACACGACGTTCATCGAGAAGATCGTGTTCGCGAAGTCGTACAGGATCCAGCTCCACCGCTCGCGCGCGGGCGCGCGAGCGGCGATTATGTCGCCGGCGCTCGTTTCTACCGGTAGCGGATGTGGCTTATGCATGTAGTTGCAACATTGCTCTCACTCGACACGGGACTGGCCGCGCACAAATTATCGGTGGTGCCGCATAGCTGCTTGCGATTTGTCGGCGTGGCCGTGGTGGCTGGTCTCTGCGGTTGCGGCGAGCGGGCGCCGGAGCCGGCGCCTCCTGCGCCGGAGCCCAACGCCACGGTTGCGACGCGGTCCGTCGCCGAGCTGACGGGCTGGCCTGCCGGGCTCGGTCGCGCACTGGTTCTCCGCCTGGCCGCGCCCAAAGACGCTCTCCGGCTGGTCGTTCCCGAGCTTGGCGATGGGCGATTCGCCGATAGCGCTCTCTCTGTGCGCGTAGGCGACTCGCTTTCCGTCTCGCTGATAGGTCACCGCGGGAAAGTCGGCGACGCGCGCGTGCGGGTCACCGACGCGGAGGTGGGTACGGGATCGTGCGTCACCTGGCCTTCAGTCGAGATGGCTGTCGCCGGCGCGGCTCGACGGTCAGCCGCAGTGTGGCGCGTGGCGATGGAAAGCGATTCACTCACGCCGATCGCGGTGGACTCTCTCGCCGGAATGTCCTCGTTAGACTCTGCCGCGCTCACCAACGCCATCCATTCCGTTTTGCGCGACGTGCCCGCGCTCACCGATTCCACTTTGCGCGGGCTGCCGTTTTCGATCCTGCGAGCTTACTCGCTGCGGGCCGGCGGTCGCTCTATCGTCGTTGCCGAGCTGTCGCGCAAAACCAGCAGCGAGGCCGACCCGCGCGAGCAGCGCCTGTTCGTCATCGGCGAGCGAAACGCCGACGAGCAGGCGCACAGCATGGTCTACTCGCAGGACGCAACCGGTCCCGCGGACGTCGCGCCCGTGACGGACCTGCTGGCCGCGGTGGTGGCGCGCGCGTCGGGCAGGCCGATTCTCGTCGTCGGAGTGGAAGGCAGAAGTGGAATGCGGCTGCAGCTGATTCAGCGCGTCGGGCGGCGACAGTGGAGAAGGTCGTGGACGAGCGTCGTCAACTTCTGCTGATCGCCGAGTCGCTAAAGTCCCGTCGGAAGGGAAAGGAACAGCGAGGGAATCTTGAAACGCTCCCCGACGTGCTTCGCGAGCGCGCGAACGCCCAACGTCTCGGTCGCGTAGTGTCCCGCGTATAGAATCACGAGATCGTTGTCGGCGGCATGCACCGCGGTCCAGTGCGCGCCTTCGCCGACGATGAGCGTGTCGATGCCCCGCTCCGCTGCTTCACGCAGCGTGTCGGCGGACGCGCCTCCGCCGGTGCAGATCGCCCATTTGCGCGTGCGACGTCCCGGCGCGACGGGAGTCGTGCGAAGAGTTCCGCCGTGCGCCGTTGCGAACGCCGCAGCGCGAGACGCCAGCTCCCTTGTCTCGATGTCGGATTCGCCGTGGAGCCCGATGTCTATCGTCTGAAAGCGCGCGAATCCGGCGGACGGCTTCAGGTCGAGCTCGGCGGCGAGCAGCACGTTGTTGCCGAGGCGCGGGTGCCGGTCGAGCGGGAGGTGCGAGGAATACACGGCTAGCCCGGCCTCGACCATCTGCTTTACGCGGTCGTAGGCGACACCTCGAATCGGCTCCAGCCCCGACCAGAACATCCCGTGGTGGACGATCAGTAGGTCGGCTTTTTCGTCGATGGCCCGGGCTACGGACTGGGAGGAAAAATCGACCGCCGCGGCGACCCGGGTAACCTTGCCGCTGCTGCTCATTTGCAGCCCGTTGACCGCGTTTGGGTAGTCCGGAACGGTGGCTATTTCCAACAGTTCGTCGAGATACTTCGCGATGTCGCCGAGGAGAGCAGCAGTCATTTTGACCGCACTTGGTATATCACAATTCTGGCGGCAACAATTCTACCTCGGATGTTCGGACGGTCATCCCACATCTCTGTGGACAAGGTCCTCGACCCAGAGCTGCGAATCGACGTAAGTGGATTTGCTCCAAGCAGTTGCAAAATGTGTGGAAACTCCGTTCTACAACAGTTCTTCGGTGCGAATGCCGACCGTCTCAAGGATCCGCTCGAAGTCCTCGTGCGAATAAAAGCGGATCGTCAGGTCCCCCTTTCCCTTCTCGTCGGCGCGAATATGAACATCAGTTTGAAGGTGTTTTCGCAGCTTGTCCTCGACGCTTTTCGCGAACGCCGAGCCCGGGGGCCGGGAGTCCTTTGTCGCCTTCTTCGGGCGCTTCGTAGCGGTCCGGACGGAGGCCTCCACCTCGCGCACATTGAGCTGGTTGTCGAGAATGTTTCGCGCCGCGGCGAGGATCTGCCCGTCGTCCTTGAGGGCGAGCAACGCCCGCACGTGGCCCGTCGTCAGCTGGCCGTTCTGCACCATCTGCTGCACCGCCGCGGGCAGCTCGAGCAGACGAAGCAGGTTGGCGACCGTCGATCGATTTTTTCCAACGAGCTCGGCGACCTGCGCCTGGCTCATGCCAAAATCCAGAGTGAGACGCTTGTAGCCTTCCGCCTCTTCGATCGGATTGAGATCCGCGCGCTGAAGATTCTCGATGAGCGCCAACGCCAATAGAGTCGAGTCGTCGACGTCCTTCACCAGCGCCGGGATTTCCTTCCAGCCGAGCGCCGTAGCCGCGCGGAAGCGGCGCTCTCCGGCGATGAGCTCGTACCCTCTTCCGGACTGCGACGTCCGGACCGTCACGGGCTGCAGCATCCCATGGGTGCTCAGGCTCTGCTGCAGCTCGGTGAGCTCCTCGGGCGCGAACTGCTTGCGCGGCTGCAGCGGGTTCGGCTTGATGTCGGAGATGGCCAGACGTCGCAGCCCATCGGCCGGCGAGTGCTCGCGTGATGCCGAGCCAAGCAGCGCGTCCAGTCCCCTGCCGAGCCGGCGGCCTGGCTTTTCAGTCGCCACGTTTCGCGCCCTCGAGTTGGCGGGCCGGCTTCGCCGTCTGCTTCGCCGTCTGCGCGCTGCGGTTCACTAGCTCTTCAGCGGCCGCGAGATATGCCTGCGCTCCGGCCGACGCGATGTCGTACAGGATGATCGGCTTTCCAAAGCTCGGCGCCTCTGCGAGGCGTACGTTGCGCGGAATCACCGTCTGGAAGACCTTCGCACCGAAGTACTCGCGCGCTTCGGTCGCGACCTGCCGCGATAGATTCAGCCGGGCGTCGTACATGGTCAACAGGACTCCGTCGATCGCCAGATCCTCGTTGATGCCGTGCTGCACGCGATGGACGGTATTCAGCAGCTGTGAGATTCCCTCGAGCGCGTAGTACTCGCACTGGAGCGGGATGAGCAAGCCATCCGCGGCCGCGAGCATGTTCACAGTCAACAGGCCGAGCGCCGGCGGACAGTCGATGAGGATGAAGTCGTACTCGTCGCGGATTTCATCCACCGCGGAGCGAAGACACTGCTCTCGCCTCGGTCGATCGATCAACTCGACTTCGGCGCCGGCCAGATCGGGCGTGGCGGGAACGACATCCAGGTGCTTGAGCGCAACGCTGCGGTGGCGGACGTTCGCAATCGATGTCGCGCCCAGAAGAACCTCGTACAGGGTGCTCTCGATCGCGGTGCGCTCGACGCCGATTCCGCTGGTGGCGTTTGCTTGCGGATCACCGTCGATGAGGAGCGTGCGGTGCTCTGCCGCGGCCAGGCTGGCCGCAAGGTTAACCGCAGAGGTCGTCTTTCCGACCCCGCCTTTCTGGTTCGCTACTGCGATGATTCTGCCCACGGCGTCCGTGCAAGGGTGAAGCGGCCAATATAGGGCGCGGACGGAGGCTTTGAAGCGCTTTTTCGGCCGATTGTTTCACGTGGAACAGCCCTGAGGCCGTTCCACGTGAAACATCCCCTGCTACCTTCCCGAGACGAAATACCAGCGGGTCATTACCTGCACCGACAGGAGCTCGCTTCCTGGCTCAACCGGCGTGGGAGCTGCGGCCGCCGCCATATCCCCGCGCATCATCTGGATGTTCTCCCGCCCCCTGGGGATCATGTAGGCGCCGACGCTGGCTTCCGCCAACCCCCCTAGACTCCCGCCGGCGGCTCGGGCGATGACCTCGGCGTCCAGCCGCGCCTTCTCGACAGCTGTCGCGAGAGCCGCCCGCCGGGCATCCTCGGTGTTCGACGCATAGAACGACAGCGAATTGATCACGTTCGCGCCGCTCGAAAGCGCAGCATCAATCACCCGGCCCACCTGCTCGATCTGACGGACGTCCACGACCACGGTGTTGTGAACAGTGTACCCGGTGACCTCCGGGGGTCGATTCTCAATGTGCCGGTAATCCGGATTCACCGAGTAGTTGACCGTAGAGATCTGCTCGGCGCCAATTCCTATCGCCTTGATCGCCGCGATTACCCTCTGGGCAACCCGGGCATTCTCCGCGCTCGCCGCAGCCGCCGTAGCCCCCTGAGTCTGCACACCGATCTGAATCGTCGCACGATCAGGGGTAATACGAGTACTTCCCTGCGCAGAAACGCTGATAGACGGCCGTTCTGGCGCTCTACTGGCGTCTATCTGAGCATATAGTGACGTTACATTAAGGCAAAACAGGGCTACCGCCGCTGCGCCCACGCCAAATCTCGCTTGCATGACTGACTCCTTTCGGATGAAGGCTCGACTGCCTGAGAGATACTGAGACGCTCGGCGTCTTATAACCTGCACACCGCTGCTGTAGATCGTGCAAGCTCACGAAGGACGCACAAAGGACGCCGTACCACTCACTTAGTTTGTCGCGATGTCGGCCACGCACCCTGTTCCCTTCTCTGCCTCGTCGGCGCGCGCGACGCTGCTCGTCCTCCTGTCGGCGATTTCCTTTGGCGGCATCTCCGTGATCACGGTGTTCGCGAGCCGCGAGGGGATGGCCGTTCTCAATCTCGTTTTCTGGCGGTTTCTATTCGCGGCCATCGTGCTCTTCGCGATCGCTTCCGCTGACGTCCGCGCTCACTGGCGCGCCGGCATCGGGTTGTTTGTCGCGGGCGGTCTCCTGCAGGCGGTCTGCACATACATGAGCCTGTCGTCGCTGCGCTTCATCCCGGCGAGCGTGGTCGCATTTCTTTTCTTCACTTATCCCGCATGGCTCGCGCTCACGAGTGCCGCGCGCGGCACGGATCCACTGACTCCGAAACGCGGCATCATTCTCCTGATCGCGATGGCCGGCGTCGCGCTGATGATCGGGATCCCCGGCGTCGGCAGCGGCGCGCGGTTGAACGTCGTCGGCATCGCGCTCGCGCTCGGCTCGGCGCTGCTGTACTCCACGTATCTGCCTATCGTCAATCATCTCCAGCGCGGAATTCCCCAGATCCCGGCGGCCTTCTTCATCATCTTTGGATCGCTGCTGTCGTTTTTCCTCGCAGGAGTGTTGCTGTCGCAGCCGTGGACCAACGGCCTGGCACTATCGGCGCTGGCGTTGCCCGGGACGCCGCGCGCGTGGATCTATGTACTGCTGCTCGCGCTAGTATCCACGGTCATGGCCTTTCTCGCGCTCATGGCCGGACTCCGAACCTTGGGGTCGACGCGCACGAGCATCATCGCGACCGCCGAGCCGTTCTTCACAACGATTCTCGCCGTTGTGTTTCTCGCCGAGGGACTGCGGTGGACCACGCTCGTCGGCGGCGCGTGCATTGCCGGGGCGGTAGTGGCGATCGTATTGGAAAGGGAAGTGAGGACGGCGAATGACTAGTCACTAGTAGTCACTAATCACTAATCACTAACAACTGCCGTCTGCGCCACCTCTCTACCTCGATGACGAGATTCTGCAGGTCGCTCGGGTTCACACCGGGAATTCTCGAAGCCTGGGCAAGCGTGCGCGGCCGGATTCCGGCGAGCTTCTGCCTCGCTTCAAATGACAACATGTTCATTCCTTCGTAGGGCAGGTCCGCTTCGAGCTTCATCTCACCCATGCGCGCCATGCGATCGGCGTGCGCTCGCTCTCGCTCGAAATAGCCGGCGTATTTGATCTCGAGCTCGGCGCTCAGCACTGAATCCGGTGGGAGGTCATCGGCGGCTCCCGCCGCGGCGAACAGGTCGGTCAGTGCGACGCCGTTGCGCTTGGCGACCTCGATGATCTTCATCGCATGCTTGAGGGGCGTGCCGCCAGCGCGGAGAAGAACCGGGTCCGCCTGATCGGGTCGGATGCTCGACTGCTCGGCCGCCGTGATGGCCGCGCGAACTTCGCCGATGCGACGGGCAGCGATGGCGCGCTCCTCATCGCTGTACAGGCCGATTCGCTCCGCGATCGGTGCCAGGCGCTGCAGCGCGTTGTCCTGTCGCACCGTGAGGCGAAACTCCGACCGCGATGTGAACAGCCGGTAGGGCTCGTCCACGCCGCGCGTGACGAGGTCATCTACCAGCACGCCGATGTACGACGTCTCGCGCCCGAGAACGAGAGGCTCGCGGCCCAGTACATCGAGCGCCGCGTTGGCGCCCGCGATCAGTCCCTGTCCGGCGGCTTCCTCGTACCCCGTGGTGCCGTTGATCTGCCCGGCGAAAAAAAGACCGGGGATGGATTTTACCTGCAGCGATTGATCGAGCTGGGTGGGTGGGTAGTAGTCGTACTCGATCGCATAGCCGGCCCGGTTCATCCTGGCGTTCTCGAGACCCGGTATCGAGTGGAGTATCTCGAGCTGGACCGGAGCGGGAAGGGAGGTCGAGAGCCCGTTCACGTACAGCTCCGCCGTGTCGTGCCCCTCCGGCTCCAGAAAGAGCTGATGGCTTTCAGCGCCGGGAAACTTCACGATCTTGTCCTCGACGGAAGGACAGTACCGCGGACCCCGCGATGCGATCGCGCCGCCGTACATGGCCGACTGCGCGATGTTGCGCGTGATGATCTCCTTGCCAGCGGCGCCAAGATGGGTGATCCAGCAGGGAAGCTGTCGCGGATGTCGCGTCACGCCGTTGGACGCGCGCGGCGTCGTCCAGAAATGCGACCAGGAATAATCGAACTGGTCGATCTCGCTCTCCTGCACGACGAGGTTACTGAAGTCCACGCTGCGGCCGTCGATGCGCGGCGGAGTTCCGGTCTTGAACCTGGCTACCTGCAGGCCGGCCTGCTCCAGCTGATTGGCGAGATGTGTCGAAGCGGCATCTCCCGCGCGTCCTCCGGAGATCTGCGTAGTCGTGCCGATGTGCATGCGGCCGCGCAGAAAAGTGCCAGTGGTGATCACGACGGCTTTCGCGGCGAACCGTCTTCCTTCGAGTGTCTCCACGCCGCCGACCCTGTCGCCGTGCATGAGCAGCCGTGCGACCGTTCCCTGGATCGTTTGCAGACCCGCGTGTTCCTCGAGGAGCGTGCGCGCCGCGCGCCGGTACAGGCCCCGGTCGCATTGCGCGCGGGGCGACCACACGGCCGGGCCCTTGCCGCGGTTCAGCATCCGGAACTGGAGCGTCGCGAGATCCGTCGCGCGTCCCATGATCCCGCCGAGCGCGTCCACTTCGCGCACGACCGTTCCCTTCGCGACTCCGCCAATGGCGGGATTGCACGACATCTGCCCGATCGTCTCGAGCGCGCTGGTGACCAGTCCGACGCTCGCGCCGAGTCGGGCGGCAGCGACAGCCGCCTCGGTGCCCGCGTGACCGGCGCCGACTACCAGGACGTCGAACTCGTGCTCAGTCATGCGAGCGACTTCGCGAAGCGCAAACTAGTTCGCTCGCTCGAATTGGCGCTTCGTCGCGGCGGATGCGGTGCATCCCGTGCCATTCGCACTCGTAGCACCAGCTCGATCGGAACCACGGCATGAGCTTCAGCGCTCCGCGCGATTCCACGCGCAGTGTTTCCGCATCGCAGCTCGGGCAGCGGTCGCCCTCAGGCAGTATCCATAGAAATACTACGGTCGCCGCGATGAGCCGGAGGACGAACAGTCCCCCGAACAGCACGATGAAAAGCGCCGCGTCGGACATCGTTCAGAGACGCGGCTCCACGGAAGCCCACGGCTCGACGTGCGCGACGTTCGCTTCCTGGCGGTCGATAACGACTTCGGTGCCCGGCTCGATCGGCTCGCCATTCAGGCTTACGGCCGCGACGGAATGATGATGCCCGTTGAGCGTGTACTCGATTCGTCCCGGCGTGGACGCGCCCACAGCCTCGACCACTTTCGCGATGTGTCCCTGTATGAGCTCCTGGAGCTCGTGCGGATCCTCCAGCGGCGCGCGCAGAGCCCACTTTGCCAGCAGCAGCGTCATTCCGCCGTATGCGAGCGCTCCCGACACGCCGGCCACGAGAAACCGCGCCGGCATGTTCCACACGCCGTAGCGCGACAGCATGTGGCCGACCGCGCCGAAGGCAATCAGCGCCACGCCGAACACGGGCAGGTTGAGGCCGGCAAGCGGACGCTTGATCTCGTCGCCGGTTCGTTTCTCGACACCGCGAAGCATCGAGAATACGGCGAGCAGAAGCCCGGCGATGAAGGCCGCAATGAAGAAAGTGATCGAAGGAGTCATGGTCAGCGGCCGAGATGCGTACGGAACCAGGACACCGTCTCAGGCCAGGCCGCGCGCGCAGCCGCCAGGTTCTTTCCCTCGCGTCCATCCTGCTGGCGGAGGAAGCCGTGTCCCGCGCCTTCGTAGAAGATGGGCCGATACGTCTTGCCTAGCGCCTTCATAGCGGAGTCTGCCGGCGGAACCGTGGCGTTCACGCGGGCGTCGTCGGAGCCGTACAGCCCCAGAACGGGGGCGCGAACCGATGCGAGCCGCGCAGGCGCAGGCGACGTCCCATAGTACACCACCGACGCACCCATATTTGGCGAGCGAACCGCGTGCTCGAACGACACCGCGCCGCCCCAGCAAAACCCGACGATTCCGTACCGCGCGGCGGCGGCGGGCCGACCCATCGCGTACCGCGCGACCGCCGATATCTGACGGTGCACGTCGTCCATGTCCAGCGTCTGGATCGCCGCTCTCGCCGCCTGCGCGTCGGGATTCTCGGGCGAGCCCGGCACGTTCTTCATCGTGAGCAAGTCCGGCGCGACCGCGAGGAATCCGTCAGCCGCGAGCTGATCAGCGACGCTGCGGATCCATGGCGACAGCCCGAAGATCTCGTGCACCACGATGACTACGGGCGCCTGCGTGCGCCGCTCGGGATAAACGATCCATGCGCGAACGCTGTCCCCCGGACCGGTAGAAATCATCGCCCACTCGCCATGGCGCGGAGACGCCGTCAGCTGCGCGGATGCCTCCGTAGCTCCGGGCGCGTGCCCGGCATGCTCATCGACAACCGGGGCGGGTGCGCTGACGCACGCGCTGAGCGCCAGTATCGACAAGGCGAGACCTCGAATGGGACGGGTCATGCGATTTTCTCCCGGGTTTGCGAATCCACGTGTAATGCAAGAAAGTCGCACGCACGCTTTTCCGCGAAGTATTTCAGCCGCCCTCCGTCGCCGGCAATGAAGCCGGCGTGGCCCCCGCGCGAAGAGAACTCGAGCGTCAGCCACGCGTTGCGCGCGGCGATCGCCCGTACGTCGTTGAACACCTCGAGCGGGAGGAAAGGGTCGTCGGTGGAGCTCAGCAGCAGCGTCGGCCGGCGAATCCCGTGCAGCCAGCCCAGCGAGCTCGACTTCCGGTAGTAATCCGCGGCGTCCATGAACCCATGCAGCGGGGCGGTGATTGTGTCGTCGAAGTCGTACATGGTTCTCGCGCGCATGAGCGCATCCTGCGGCGCGATGTCCGGAAACTGCGCGAGCTTCATGGCGGCCTTTCTCCGCAGCGATCGCATGAAATGCCACTGATAAATACGCGCGAACCCCTTCTGGATCTGGAGTGAAGACCGGCCCAGGTCAAAGGGGACGGACACTGCGACCGCCGCCTTCAGCTGCGCGGGGACAGCATCACCCCGCTCGCCCATGTATTTGAGCAGCACGTTGCCGCCGAGCGAAACGCCTGCCGCCACGATGTCACGCCGCGGCTCGTCGGCCACGAGACGGTCGATCACGAGCGCGATGTCGGTGGTCTCGCCCGAGTGGTAGAACCTGCGGGCCCGGTTCATCTCGCCGCCGCAGGAGCGAAAGATCAAAAGGTCGGCGCCCCACCCTCTGCGACCGGCTTCGTGCAGCAGACCCTGCGCATAATGGGACCGGATTGTCCCTTCGAGTCCGTGGAGCATCACGAGCCGTGGCGAGCCCGGCGACCCCTGGATGCGGTGAAGATCGATGAAATCTCCATCAGGCGTCTCCCATCGCTCGACCCTGGTCGGCGCCGGAGGCAGGCGACGCGCGAGCTTGCCCCAGAGTGTCTGGACGTGCCGGTTGCGGAGATACCAGGCGGGCGAGAATTCCATATGCGAATAATGGTGAATTCGCGAACGCGGATGTATCCGCGCATCAATACCTTTATGTCGAACCGCAGCTCTTGGCTGTTGGCTCTTGGCTGTTGGCCACCGCGGAACCGCGGAACCGCGGCGGGGAGTAGCCAAAAGCCAACAGCCAACAGCCAAGAGCTCCCTTGAAGTACAAAGTCCTGGTGACAGACGGAGTCGATGCCGAAGGAGTAGCGCTGCTCGCGGCCGATCCCCGGCTCGAAGTGGACGAGATCCCCACTCTGCCTGCCGCGGATCTGCTGGAAAGAATCGGAGACTACGACGCGCTCGTCGGGCGCAGCGCCACCAGGATCACCCCCGAGCTGCTGCGTTCAGCGAGGAAAATCCGCGTCATCGGGCGGGCGGGCGTCGGCGTGGACAACATCGCGATGGATACGGCCACCGAGCTCGGCATCTCCATCATCAACGCGCCGGCCGGGAACACGATCGCCGTGGCGGAGCTTGTGTTCGGTGCCCTGCTGTCGATCCTTCGCGGACTTCCCTTCGCTGATCGGACGATGCGTGGAGGCGAGTGGCGCCGCTCGGAGCTGCTCGGCGGCGAGCTCAAGGGGAGATCGCTTGGAATAATCGGCCTGGGACGCATCGGATCCGAAGTCGCCCGCAGAGCCGCGGCTTTCGAGATGGAGGTCACCGCCTTCGATCCTTACGTCTCCGAGGCCCGGTTCCAGGGGCTGCGCGTGCAGCGCGCCGAGTCGCTGGCCGCGATGCTCGGGAACAGCGACGTCATCACGATCCACGCCCCGCTCACGGACGAGACGCGCGGGCTCATCGGCCGGCGCGAGCTCGCAAAGCTGAAAGCCGGCGCGGTCCTGCTGAATCTCGCGCGCGGCGGAATCGTGGAAGAAGAAGCGCTCCTCGAAGCGTTGGGGAACGGCAAGCTCGCCGGGGCCGCGCTCGATGTGTTCTCCAAGGAGCCCCTGCCGGCTGACGATCCACTCAGGTCCGCGCCGAATCTTTTCCTCACGCCGCACATCGGCGCGTCCACGGTCGAAGCCCAGCGGAACGTCGCGCGCGATGTGTGCGCCGCGGTTCGCGACACGCTGCTGGGCGGGGAGCTGTCGCGCTCGATCAACATCGCGGCTGTCGAAGGGATGCGGTGGGAAGAGCTCAAGCCCGCTCTGCGACTCAGTGAGCGCGCCGCGGGAGTCGGTCGCGCGATACTGGCTACGCAGGGAAACCGCGCGGTGCAGCGCGTGTCGGTGCGCGCGGGCGCAACGCACCTCGGTGCCAGCGAGGCGCTGCTCTCGGCGGCTGCTGTCGGCGTGCTGGACGGTGTCGTCGCGGGCGACAGGTTGAACGTGATCAACGCGCGCACCCTCGCCGCGCAGCGGGGGATCGAGCTATCGGCGCTGGAGTCGGCGCCCGGCTCGTCCGAGGACTTGATCGAGGTGCGGATCTCAGCGGGAATGCAGGAGATCGCCGTCGCCGGGACGGCGTCCCCAACCGCGCCCGTGCGCCTTACGCGGATCGGTGCTTTCCACGTGGACGTTCAACCGCGCGGTACGCTGCTCATCCTCACCAATGAAGACGTGCCGGGAGTCATCGGTCGAGTGGGAACGGTGCTCGGGGAAGCCAGGATCAACATCGCCGAGTATCACCAGGCGCGGCTGGCGCAGGGTGGCGATGCTCTCGCGGCGGTCTCGGTAGATGGTGTAGTTGGCGAGCACGTCCGCGACCAATTGCTGCAAATTCCCGGTGTCAGGACAGCCACGGTTGTGACCTTTGATCGCTAGTTAGTCACGCCGCTGACCCAACAGTGCTACGCTAGTGGCTAGATTCGCATCCGTCATACTCGATGTCGACTCGACGCTCTCCGGGATCGAGGGAATCGATTGGCTGGCCGCGCGGCGGACGCCGGAGATCGCGCGCGAAGTGGAGCGGCTGACCTCGGAAGCGATGGCCGGTGCGCGCCCGATCGAGGACGTATACCGCGCGCGATTGGAACTGGTGCGGCCGGCAAGCCGGGAGCTCGCGGAGCTCGCCGAAGCGTATTGGAGCAGCGTGGCCCCCGGTGCTGGCGCGGCGATCGCAGCGATGGGAGCGTCGGGCGTACGAGTGGAGATAGTGACGAGCGGCTTGCGGGACGCGGTAGAGCCCTTCGCGAAGAGGCTCGGCCTGGCGCCTGACAGCGTGCACGCGGTTCCGGTCGTCTTCGATTCACGCGGAGATTATTCGTCGTTCGACGCGGCGGCGCCGCTGTGCGTGCGGGGGGGAAAGCGCGTCGTAGCAAGCTCCCTCGATCTGGAGCGACCCGTGCTGGCCGTGGGAGATGGGGTGACCGACGCCGAGATCCGTCCGGCGGCAAATGAATTCGCCGCGTTCACCGGATTCGTTCATCGTGACGCGGTCGTGGCCGTCGCGGATTACGTCGTCGGCTCGTTCGCCGAGCTCGAGCGTCTGGTTCTGGGCACCCGGGAGTCAGCATGAGCTATTCGTTCGGAAAATTCTTCCTCCCCGGCCCGACGGATGTGCGGCCTGACGTTCTGGCCGCCATGACGCAGCCGATGATCGCGCATCGCGGACCGGAGTTCGAGTCGCTGTTCGCGCGGATACAGGCCGGGCTGCGCGCCGTGTTCAGGACGCAGCGTCCCGTGTATGTCAGCTCATCGTCCGCTACGGGTATGATGGAGGCCGCGATCCGTTGCGCGCCGGAAGGCAGGATCCTGGCGCTGGTGAACGGCGGATTCTCCGAGCGCTTCGCGAAGATTGCCGCGATGTGCGGCCGCGAGTACGACCGCTACGAAGTGCCCGCGGGGGGCGCGCACGACCCCGCTGTTCTGGCCGGAATGCTGTCGGCCAAGCGGTACGCGGCCATTACGGTGGTGCATTCCGAGACATCCACCGGCGTGCTCAACGACGTGCGCGCGATCAGCCACGTTGCGCACCAGCATGGCGCGCTCTGTCTCATCGACAGCGTCTCAGGCCTGGGCGGGGCGCCGCTCGAGTTCGACGACTGGGAGTGCGACTACGTGTTGACGGGATCGCAGAAAGCGCTGGCGCTTCCACCCGGCCTCGCGTTCGCCGCGGCCTCCGCGGATTTCGTCGCGAACGCGAAGAAGTCGTCCGGCCGCGGGGTGTATTTCGACATCGGCGAGTTCGATGAGTTCGCCGCCAGGAATCAAACGCCGAACACGCCCGCGGTGTCGCTGCTCTTCGCCGCCGACGCGCAGCTGAAGTCGATCGTGGCGGAGGGGATGGAGG
>DATLBG010000021.1:0-5666 GCA_035527035.1 Gemmatimonadaceae bacterium
CGACTTTGCGATCGTCTGCAACTGCATGTTCGACGTGCCTTCGTAGATGGTCCCGATCTTGGCGTCACGATAGAACTTCTCGACCGGATAATCGGTCGTGTAGCCGTAACCGCCGAACAGCTCGACGCACAAGGACGTTACGCGCTCGCAGACCTGGGACGAGTACAGCTTGGCCATGGCGCCCTGGCGCGCGATGTCGTGGCCCGCGTCCTTGAGCCGCGCGGCGTTGTACACCATGAGCCGCGCGGCCTCGAGCTCCGTCGCGGCCTGCGCGACCTGGAACTGGATAGCCTGGAAATGCGCCAGCTCCTTGCCGAACTGGCGGCGCTCCTGGATGTACGCGATCGCGGCGTTGAGCGCGCCCTGCGCTACGCCGATCATCTGCGCGCCGATCCCGATGCGGCCCTCATTCAAAGTCTCGATCGCGATCTTGTACCCCTGACCCACCGGGCCGAGCACGTTCGCCGCGGGCAGCTCGCACCCGTCGAGCAGCAGCTCGACCGTGCTCGACGCGCGAATCCCGAGCTTGTCTTCTTTCTTGCCGACCGTAAAGCCGGGCATCCCCCGCTCGACGATGAAGGCGGTGATCCCCTTGTATCCCGCCGCGGGGTCCGCGTTGGCGAAGATGACGAAGATCTCCGCTTCGGCCCCGTTGGTGATCCACAGCTTCTGGCCCTTCAGCACCCAGCCGTCGCCCTTCTTCTCCGCGCGCGTGGCGAGACCGAAGGCATCCGAGCCGGATCCGGCTTCGGAGAGCGCGTACGCGCCGACTACCTCGGACGTGAGACGCGTCAGGTAACGCTGCTTCTGCTCGTCGCTCCCGTACTTCAGTATCGGGAAGTTGACCAGGGTGTTCTGGACGTCGCACAGGATGGCCGCCGACGCGTCAACCTTGCTGATCTCTTCCACGGCGAGCGCGACCATCATGAGGGATCCGCCCGCGCCGCCGAACTCCTCGGGGACTTCGATCCCCATGAGCCCGAGCTCGAAGTACTTCGGGATGAGCGTCGGATCGATCCTGGAGGCCTTGTCCATGTCTCGAACGCGGGGACGGACTTCCTCGTCCGCAAACGACGCGATGGCGTCGCGGAACATCTCTTCTTCTTCAGAGAGGATCGTGAGCGGAGGCCGCGTCGCGTCGCTCACGCGACCACCGGAATCAGGAGAATCGCCTTCATCATTGAATCTTACTCGCCAGCCCGGGCTCCTGGAATAATCCGGGCTACGATTCGGAGATGAGTTACGCGGAGATCGAGGGTCCCGCGGCAGAACTGTGCTTAAATACATCGAGCGCCAGCTCAACCTTTCCAAACGGCGCTGAGACTTGCGCCCCTTGCACGATCGGCCGCACCCGATCCAGCATCTCCCGTGCGATCGCGATCCCCTCGGCGACTCCCGCTTCCTTCGACTTCTCGCCCGCGCGGCGCATGCGCGTGATCACATGGTCGGGCACGCTCACGCCAGGCACCTCGTTCGCCAGGAACTCCGCGTTCCGCACGGACACCAGCGGCCAGATCCCGGCGATGATCGGGATGCGTACGTGCTCGATCTTCTTCATGAAGCTCTCGAGCTGGTCCACGTCGAACACCGGCTGGGTGATCGCGTACTCCGCGCCCGCTTCCACCTTCCACTCGAATCGCTTGATCTCGTGCGGAATGTCGAGTGATGCCGGATTGACTCCGACGCCGACGGCGTACGAAGTCGGTGCACCGATCGCGTTGCCGCCCGGATCGAGTCCGCGGTTCAGCCGCGCGACGAGATTCGTCAAGCCGATCGAATCGATGTCGAACACCGCGGTGGCATTGGGATACGGCCCCATCTTCGGCGGGTCGCCAGTGATGATGAGGATATTGCGCAGACCTACAGCCGCGGCGCCGAGCAGGTCGCTGAGCATGCCGAGCAGGTTCCGGTCGCGGCAGCAGTAGTGCACCACCGTCTCGATGCCGACCTGCTGCTCAATGAGCAGGCTCGTCAGCACCGCGCCCATCCTGCTCTGCGCGCGCGGACCGTCGGGTACGTTCACCGCGTCCACACCGGCTTCCTTGAGCGAGCGGCAGTCGGTGATCATTCGCGACGCGTCCACCCCGCGCGGCGGGACGATCTCGACGGACGTGACGAACTCGCCGCGCGCGATCTTGGCGGCAAACTTCGAGCGATCGGCGAACGGAACCGGCTCGACGCCGGTCGCTTCCTCCGGAGCATCAGGCCGTTTCTTGCGGCGCTCGACCGACGGCGCCATCGCCGTGCGCGGCGACAGCGGGCGGATTCCCTCCACGATGGCCGCGATGTGCTCGGGCGTTGTTCCGCAGCAGCCGCCGACGACGCGCGCGCCCGCCTGCACCAGGTGCCGCGCATAGGTGGACATGTACTCGGGGCTTGCCATGTACATGCTCCGGCCGCCGACTTCGCGCGGCATGCCGGCGTTCGGCTGCGCGCTGAGCTTGCGCCGGGTCACCGGCACCATCTTCTCGATCGCGTCGAGGATCGTCTGCGGCCCGACGGAGCAGTTGAGACCGATGATGTCGGCCCCGAACGCGTCGAGCGTCTTGGCGACATCCTCGGCTGACACGCCGAACGGAGTGAGGCAATCGATGCCGATCGTCATCTGCGCGATGACGGGAAGGTCGCGAGCCACTTCGCGTGCCGCGAGAATGGCCTGCTCGATCTCCTGCACGTCGGAAAAAGTCTCCAACAGGAAAAGATCGACACCGCCTGCGACGAGTCCCCTCATCTGCTCGGCGAACGCCGCGCGGGCTTCGTCCACGCTCGTCGGCCCGTACGGCTCGAGCCGGACGCCTAGCGGGCCGACCGCGCCCGCGACAAGCACGTCCTCCTCGCCGGCTTCGCGCGCGAGCTTCGCCGCCTTCTCGTTGATCTCGCCCACCTGGCCGCCGAGCCCGAACTGCGACAGCTTGATCCGGTTCGCTCCGAAGGTGTTGGTCTCGAGGACTTCCGCGCCGGCGTCCACGTATGACCGGTGCACGTCGCGCACGAGGTCCGGCGAGCGCAGGTTCAGCTCGTCGTACGACTGATTGATGAACACGCCCTTCGCGTACAGCTGCGTCCCCATCGCCCCGTCGAAAACGATGACCTGGAGGGGATCCAGCAGACGCGCGAGCAGGTCGTCCCTAGACAACCGCGGCCTCCGGCTCGCCCGCGGGCGCGTCGGCCGCGCCGCGAACGGCGTAGTACTTCGCCTCGGGGTGGTGCACTATAAGTGCAGCAGTTGACTGCTCCGGTAGTAGCTGGAACGATTCGGTCAGGCCCATGCCGAGCGCTTCAGCGGCGGGGAGCAGCTTGAACACGGTCGCGTGATCGTCCAGATCGGGGCACGCGCCGTAGCCCCACGAATAGCGCTTGCCGGTGTCGAGTCCCAGCTCGCGCTTGATGCGCAGGTGCATCCATTCCGCGACCGCCTCGGCGGCTTCGACCGCGAGCCCGTGGGTGTAGTACGCCTCGGAGTATTCGTTGGCGGACTGCAGCCGGTCGAACTCGCGGCTCGCCGCGTCGCCCACCGTCACGATCTGCAGCGCGACGACGTCCACATCGCCGCTCTCGCTCGAGCGGAAATAATCGGCCAGGCAAAGGCGCTCGCGGCCGACCATGCGTGGGAAATGGAAACGCGCGATCTCGCGCAGCGAGCCGCCATCGCTCTGGTACGCGGCGGGATCGTACACGACCACGTCGTTGCCGATGGACTGCACGGGGAAGTAGCCGTACACCGCCTGGGGCTCGAGCCATTTGCGCGCGACGGCGTCGGCCTTGAGTCGCGCGAGAACGGGCTCGAACTCGTTCTTCAACGTGGCCTTGTACTGCTCCCCGGAGCCGCGCGCACCCCACTGCAGCCGGTACAGCTCGTCGAGATCGAGCAGAGCGAACACTTCGTCGAGCGGGATGTCGCGCAGCACGCGCGTGCCCCAGAACGGAGGGCGCGGAAGCGGGTTTCCCGAAGACACGTCGCTGCGCGAGCCGGCGGCGTCGCCCGCGGCAATGTCCTTGCCGACCGTCGTCCGAAGAAACACGTCGGTCTTCGCGTCGTCGAGATTCTTCGCGATGAACCGCTCGCGCTTGTTCGCGTCCTGCAGCACGTCCATCGTCTCGAGTCCCTCGAATGCGTCCTTGCAGTAGAACACGCCCGCATCGAACGCGCGCTCGCCTTCGACGAACAGCGCGCGGCGGCCGAACCGCCGGTTGATCGCCGCGCCGCCGATGAGCACGGGGATCTTCATCCCGCGCTTGTCCAGCTCCTTGACGCACAGCGGCATCTGCTTGGACGTGGACACGAGCAGGGCGCTGAGTCCGATCGCGTCGGCTCCGACCTCGACCGCTTTCTCCAGGATCGTGTTGACCGGCACCTGCTTGCCCAGGTCGAACACGGTGTAGCCGTTGTTCGACAGGATCGTGTTGACCAGCGACTTGCCGATGTCGTGCACGTCGCCGTACACGGTAGCAAGCACGACCTTCCCCTTGGTGTAACCCTCCGCCTTCTCGAGGAACTGCTCGAGGTGCTTGACCGCCTTCTTCATCACTTCGGCGGACTGGAGCACGAAAGGAAGGATCAGCTCGCCGGCGCCGAACTTGTCGCCGACGTCTTTCATGGCGGGGAGCAGCACCTCGTTCAGCACGCGCACGGGAGTTTCCCGCACCCCGGCCTCGTCGAGCTGCGCCTCGATGCCTTCCTTCTTGCGGTGCACGATCATCCAGTGGATCCGCTCGTCCACCGTCATGCCCGCGGTAGGGTCTTCCTTTTCCACTGCTTTGGCGGTTCCGTCGCCGCCCAGCTCGGCGAAGTACTCGATGAATCGCTGAAGCGCGTCCTCGCGCTTGTTGAACACGAGGTCGTCGGCCAGCGCGCGCTCCTGCTGCGAGATCTCGACGTAGGGCCGGATGTGCGCGGGGTTCACGATCGCCGCGTCGAGGCCCGCCTGCACGCAGTGGTGCAGGAACACCGAGTTCAGCACGCTGCGCGCCTCGAGCGTGAGCCCGAAGCTCACATTCGACACGCCAAGAATCGTGGAGACGCCGGGCAGCTCGCGCTTTATGAGCCGGATACCCTCGATGGTCTCGTGCCCGGAGTCGATCCACTCGGCATCGCCGGTCGCGAGCGTGAAGGTCAGCGCGTCGTAGATGATGTCTTCGGGCGCGAGGCCGTACTCGCCGACTACGATGTCGTAGATCTTCTTCGCGACCTCCAGCTTCCGCTCCTTAGTCTTCGCCATCCCGATCTCGTCGATCGTGAGGGCGATCACCGCGGCGCCGTGCTTTTTCACGAGCGGAACGACCGAGTCGATCCGCTTGCGGCCGTTCTCCATGTTGATGGAGTTGACGATGGCGCGGCCGGGGACGTGCTGCAGCGCGGCCTCGATCACGTCGGCTTCGGTGGAGTCGATGACCAGCGGCGTCTCGACGCTCATCGAGAGGAGCTTCACGACCTTGGACATCTGCTCGGCTTCGTCGGCGCGCTCGGTGAGCGCGACGCATACGTCCAGCACGTGCGCGCCGGAGTCCACCTGATCGCGGGCGACCTCGAGGATCCCCTCGTAGTCGTCGGCCAGCAGAAGACGCTTCACCTTGCGGGAGCCCTGCGAGTTGACTCGCTCGCCCACGAGCAGCGGCGGAGGATCCTGGTGCAGCGTGATCGCGCGCATCGCCGAGCTGACGCGCGG
>DATLBG010000022.1:0-5772 GCA_035527035.1 Gemmatimonadaceae bacterium
CTGAGCGCGTCCTTCTTGGCCACGCGCGGCCCGACTTTCGGCGGCGTCAGTCTGGAGGTGTACTCGCGCTCCGCGGGACCCGTGTAGATCTGCCGCGGTCGCGCGATCTTCTGCTCCTTGTCGAGCAGCATCTCTTCCCACTGCGCCAGCCAGCCCGCCATCCGCCCGATCGCGAACAGCACGGTGAAGAATTCCGTCGGGAACGCCATCGACCGGTAGATCAGTCCCGTGTAGAAATCCACGTTCGGGTAAAGCTTGCGCGACACGAAGTAGTCGTCCGAAAGCGCGATCCGCTCCAGCTCCAGAGCGATCTCGAGATCCTTGTCCACGCCGACGATCTTGAAAACGTCGTCCGCAAGCTGCTTCACGATCTTCGCGCGCGGGTCGTAGCTCTTGTACACGCGATGGCCGAAGCCCATGAGCCGCTGGCCCTTCCCGCCCTTCACTTCCTCGATGAACGCCGGGACGTTTTTCGGGTGCTCGATCTCGCCAATCATCCGCAGGACCGCTTCGTTCGCGCCGCCGTGCAGCGGACCGAACAGCGCGGCGATTCCGGCGGACATCGCCGAGAAAGGATCGACGTGCGACGAGCCCACCGCGCGCACGGCGCTGGTCGAGCAATTCTGCTCGTGGTCGGCGTGCAGGATGAACAGGATCTCGAGCGCCCGCACGAATACCGGGTTCGCCTCGTACTTCGGCTCGCTCATCCGCGCGACCATCGACAGGAAGTTCTCGACGTAGGACAGGTCGTTGTCGGGGTACACGAAGGGCAGCCCCTTCACGTGCCGGTACGAGAACGCGGCGATCGTCGGCAACTTCGCGAGGAGGCGGACGATGGAGATGTTCCGCTGCTCCTGGTCGAAGATGTTGCGGGAGTCCGGATAGAACGACGCCAGCGCGGCGACGGCGCTGTTGAGCATCGCCATCGGGTGCGCGTCGTACCGGAACCCTTCCAGGAACTTCCGGATGTTCTCGTGCACGTACGTGTGGTACGTGATGTCGTGCACGAAAGAATCGTACTCCTTCTGGTCCGGAAGCTCGCCGTGCCGGAGCAGCCACGCGACTTCCAGGAAGTTCGCCCGCTCGGCGAGCTGCTCGATGGGATATCCCCGATACCGCAGGATGCCCTTGTCGCCATCTATGTAGGTGATCGAGCTCCTGCACGCGGCCGTGTTCAGGAACGCGGGGTCGTAGCTCATGAGCCCGCCGCCGTCCGCGTCGCCGCTCGGGATCTGCTTCAGATCGGTCGCGCGGATCGTCCCGTCGGTGATCGGAAGAATGACCTTCTCGCCGGATCTCGTGTCGGTGGCTTCCAGCGCGGCTGCTTTCCCGGGGGCCTCGATCGTACCAGACTTCGCCATATGGTCTCAGAAATGGGGTGCTCTTCAATTTAGCCGGTGGCGGCGCGCGGGGCGGAACCCCGCGTGCATACATTGAATACCAGCCAGGACCTCTTTCGCAACCGACAATGCCAAGCCTCAGTCGCCCCTTCGCTACGCTTCTCTTCCCGCTGCTGCTGGCCGCTTCGGCGGCCCTCGCCCAGACGGCGCCGCTCAGCTATCCCCCGACCCGGCAAGTCGATCAGGTGGACGTCCTGCACGGGGTGCGGGTGGCCGATCCCTACCGCTGGCTGGAAAACACGGATTCCCCTGAGACCGGAGCGTGGATTGAAGCGCAGAACGCGCTGACCTTCGGCTGGCTTGGCGCCATTCCCGAGCGGCCGCGCATCCAGGCAAGGCTCACCGAGCTGTGGAACTACGCCCGCTACGGACTCCCATTCAAGGAGGGCGGCCGCTACTTCTGGCTCGAGAACAGCGGGCTGCAGAACCAGAGCGTGCTGTACATCCAGCCCGCCGCGGCGGCAAAAGCTCGCGTGCTGCTCGACCCCAACACGCTGTCCGCGGATGGCACGGTCGCGCTCACATCGGCAGTACCGTCGGAAAACGGCCGGCTCCTCGCATACGGAGTCGCGCGAAGCGGCTCGGACTGGAACGAGATCCGCGTGCGCAACGTCGAGACCGGGCGCGACCTCGTTGACACCGTTCGCTGGGTGAAGTTCTCCGATGTTTCCTGGACGAAGGACAACCGCGGCTTCTTTTACTCGCGGTACGCCGAGCCCGATGCGGGCAACCCGCTGCTGAACGCCAACAAGTTCCACAAGCTGTTCTATCACCGGGTCGGCACGCGTCAATCCGCCGACGAGCTGGTGTATGACAGGTCCGATCAGCCCGATTGGCGCTTCAACGGCGAAGTGTCCGACGATGGCCAGTATCTCGCCATTTATGTGCGGGAAGGCAGCGCGGGGAGCAACCGCCTGTACTTCAAGGACCTCGCGTCCGCCGGAAGACCCAGGATCAATGCGCCTGTCGTAAGGTTGATCGATCGCCCGGACGCGTCATATGAGTTCGTCGGCAACAACGGCACCGAGTTCGTGCTGCGCACCAACAAGGGCGCGCCGAAAGAGCGCCTCATCGGCGTCGACATCGACAATCCGCGCGAGGAAAACTGGCGTACGCTCATTCCCGAGACGAGCGATCTGCTGCAGAGCGCGGCTTTCGTCGGCGACCGGCTCGTCGCGCGATATCTGCAGGACGCGCGCGCGTCGATCCGCTTTTATTCCGTGCCCGATGAAACGCTGCGCGGCGCGGGACGCCCGCAGGGTGCGGGCGGAGCGCGATCCGGTGGCACGACCGGCACGATCTCCGGCGGAGCGCGCGGAGGACCGTACCGGCTGGAGCGCGAGCTTCAGCTCCCGGGTCCCGGGATGGCCAGCTTCAGCGGCGAGCGTGGCGACCGCGAACTGTTCTATTCCTTCACCTCTTATCTGTATCCCGCGACGATTTTCCGGTACGACATACGATCGGGACAGACCAGCACGTTTCGCGCTCCGCCGGTGAATTTCGATCCGTCTCTGTACGAGACGAAGCAGGTGTTTTATCAGAGCAAGGACGGCACGCGCGTTCCGATGTTCATTACCGCGCGCAAGGGAATCGCCCTCGACGGAAACAACCCCACGATCCTGCACGGGTACGGCGGCTTCAACATCTCGCAGACGCCGGGCTTCTCGATCGCGAACCTGCTCTGGCTCGAGATGGGCGGGATCTACGCCGTGGCCAACATCCGCGGCGGAGGCGAGTACGGGCGCGAGTGGTACGAGGCCGGCACGCTGGCACGGAAGCAGAACGTGTTCGACGATTTCATCGCCGCCGCCGAATACCTGCAGCGCGAGCGCTACACGTCGCCGCAGAAGCTGGCGATCTCCGGTGGATCCAACGGCGGCCTGCTCGTCGGAGCGGTTCTGAACCAGCGGCCCGAGCTGTTCGGCGCGGCGCTGCCCGCGGTCGGCGTGATGGACATGCTGCGCTTCCACAAGTTCACCATCGGCCGCGCCTGGACTTCGGACTACGGCTCCCCGGATAACGCGGTGGAGTTCCCCGCGCTGCACGCGTACTCACCCCTGCACAACATCCGCCGGGGCGCGCGCTATCCCGCAACCCTGATCACGACGGCGGACCACGACGATCGTGTCGTGCCCGGCCATTCATTCAAGTACGCCGCTGCGCTCCAGGCCGCTCAAGCCGGACCCGCGCCGATTCTCATCCGTATCGAGACGAAAGCAGGTCACGGCGCGGGCAAGCCGACGTCGAAACAGATCGAAGAAGCCGCCGACCGGCTCGCCTTCCTCGTTCGCGCGCTCGGCATGACCCCGCGACTCCCTTAGCGTGCTCGCTCTCGACTCGATACTGGAAGCCGTTCGCGTAGCAACGCTGTTCGTCGTAGCGGTGTTCGCGGTCATATGCGTGGTGGACTGGGCTGTGCGCACGCGCCGGATCAATGCGTTCAATCCGATCGCGCGCTATTTCCGCTCCACCATCGATCCCTTCATTGCGCCGATAGAGCGGCGCGTCGTGCGAGCGGGAGGATCACCGACCGCCGCGCCCTGGTGGGCGCTCGTGTTTGCGGTAGTTGGCGCCATTCTGCTGCTCAGCCTCCTCGGTTTCGTGCGCAACCAGGTCGCGTTCGCGTCGCTCGCCGCCAACGAAGGTGCGACGGGGGTGTTCCGGCTGCTCATCGTCTGGACCTTCGCGATCCTCCGTCTCGCGCTGCTCGTCCGCGTCATCAGCTCGTGGCTGCCGATGAATCCGCATTCTCCGTGGCTCCGGTGGTCGTTCTTGCTGAGCGAGCCGATTCTCCGGCCGCTGCGTCAGATCGTGCCGACGCTGGGGCCGATCGACATCACGCCGATCCTCGCCTATTTCCTGCTCGGGCTTCTCGCCGGCATCCTCACGAGGATGCTGTAACCGGAACCGCCTTGCCAGCGCCCGTGTATCCTGGCGAGACTGAGAGCACAGTTGCCTGATTCGTTCAACCCTGTTCGAGGTAAGGTCATGAGACGCATTCTCGTCGGATTGCTCGTGGGCGCTTCGTTCGCAGCCGGCGCGGCGGAAGCACAGCGGTTCGATCCGCGGGTGCGGCAGCCCGCGCATCCCGCGGGCGCCGGCGCGCGCGTTCTGATCGACGCCGGCCATCACAACGGGAGCCGCGCGGCGCTGACGCCGCTCACGGAGCTGCTGACTGCCGACGGATATCGCGTGTCATATCACCAATCCGCGTGGACTGCCGCGGCGCTGGGGCAAGCCGACGTCGTGATCATCGCGAGCCCGCTGGGCGCTTCGCGCGAGAGCATCATGGCGGGCGGCGCCGACAATGCGTGGTCGGACCTGGCACGGCGTGATGCGTTCACTGCCGAGGAAGTCGTCGCGATCACGCGCTGGGTGCGAGGCGGCGGCAACCTCCTGCTCGTGCTCGACGAAGCACCGGTTCCGGCCGCCGCGCGATCGCTGGCCGAAGCACTCGGCGTCGAAGTCCGCAACACGCGCACGTGGGACGCCGGCCAGAGGCCCGCGGGCTACACCTATCCCGACGACGATCTTCGCGGCAGCTGGGTGATGTTCAGCCGGGAGAAGCGAACCGTCGGCAGGCATCCGATTCTGGATGGGCGAAACAAAGATGAGCGCGTCGAGAGTGTCGCGAGCTACATGGGAAGCTCGCTGGTAGGACCGTTCGACGGAACCGTGCTGCTGGCGCTGTCGCCAAACGCGTTCGACTATTGGAAGGATGCGCCGGAGCGCGGGGCGGGCGAGCATCGCGTGCCCGCGATCGGTCGCGCGCGGGGCGTCGCGTTCAAGCTGGACCAGGGCCGCGTGGTCGTAGTGTCCGAAGCCGACATGTTCCAGGTGCCCGAGGGCGGGGCGGAAGATCCAGGCGGCACGCTCGGCAAGGGACTCGCGTTCGGCGGCGCGCACAACAAGCAGTTCGCGCTGAACACGCTACGCTGGCTGAGCCGGGTGCTGCCCTAAGAGGTCACATCCGCGCCCGGGACACGCAGGCAGGAGCCGCGTCGAGCGAGCCGTCGCGCGCGAGCGGAGTGACCTGAAGGAACTGGACCTTCGCCGGCTCGGTAGGCGCCAGCGTGATCGAGACCAGCAGGTCGCTGTTCCGACAGCGCATTCGCCAGCGACCGCGCAATGCGTTCTGCACGATGAACGGTCCCTCATCGCGACAATCGTCGCCGGCCGCAACGCGAATTCGCTCAATGGCCGCGCGTCGTCGCTCCTTCGGCTCGTCGAGATACAGGTTCATTGCGGCGAGATCGTCCGCCAGCCCGTCATCCCACTGCGCCACTAATCGCGACACCTGCTGCCGCCGTTCCACCAATACCGGCGACGGCCGCGGCACGCGCGGCGCCAGTCCGCCGGTCCGGGCGAGCGC
>DATLBG010000023.1:0-5580 GCA_035527035.1 Gemmatimonadaceae bacterium
TGTTTCTATCCTTCCTGGAAACCCAGGGCTGGCTCAACGGAGATCACGGGTTCCTCGCCAATGGTTACGCCGATTGCATGGCGAGTGGCGGGCGCTACCACCAGCGAGTGCTGCTCCCGTTGTTCTTCGGCACGTTGAACACTCCGCCCCGCTCGCGCAGCCGTCGCGCATTGGCGTTCGGGGCGGTTCCGTTTCTCAACGGTGGACTGTTCTCGAAAAATTCGCTCGAGCGCAAGACGGCCGGCGTCCGGTTCCCCGACGAATCCCTGGGGGGGCTGTACGGAGACCTGCTCTGCCGCCACAGGTTCTCCCCGCGGGAGGATTCCACCGAGTGGTCGGAGGCAGCGATCGATCCCGAAATGCTCGGCAAATCCTTCGAGTCACTGATGGTTTCGGCGGATCGCAAATCGACGGGCGCGTTCTATACTCCGCAATCTCTCGTCGAGCGTGTGGTGCGCGAAGCGCTGACGGAGGCCCTCCGCGGTGCCGACATGTCCGACCAACAACGACTCGCGCGCGTCCGCGCCCTCAAAGTCCTCGACCCGGCTTGCGGGTCCGGCGCGTTTCTGGTGTTCGCGCTCAGCGAGCTCACAGCTCTCACAGTGGCTTGCGGCGACAAACGCGCGCGCGGAGAGATCACGCGATCCATTCTGGTGAGCTCCATCTTTGGAGTGGACATCAATCCCATGGCGGTTTGGCTGTGCGAGCTCCGCCTCTGGCTGGCGATGGTGATGGAGCAGCGCCACCAGGGAATCTCCGCTGTCACCCCGCTTCCCAATCTCGACCGGCAGATCCGGGTCGGCGATACGCTCGCGGGCGGCGCCTTCGAGAGCAGCAAGTGCATCGATCGCCGCCCGATCTCTCGCGTTCGGGCGCGGTACACTCGATCGCAGGGACCGCGCAAGCGCTCGCTTGGCAGGATCCTGGACCGCGCGGAGCGGGCGTTGGCAGTCGAATCCGTTTCGGCGGAGATCGAACGCAACCAGCATGCGCGCCGCGAGTTGGTGCTGCAGGCGCGGGCACTTGATCTCTTCGGCTCCCGTCCGCGACCGTCCGCCGAGACGCGCAGGTCGCTTGCCGATCTTCGCGCCACGCTGCGCGATCTGCGCCGGACCCGCGCGAATCTCCGGGCGGGATCAGCTCTCCCCTTCTCCTTCGCCACGCATTTTACGGATGTGGCCGCGGAAGGGGGGTTCGGTCTCGTCGCCGGCAATCCGCCATGGGTGCGGCTGCATCGCATCCCGCCCGCCATGCGCGTGCGCCTTCGCGCTGGATTCCAAGTGTTCCGCGGCTCTGCGTGGGAGACCGGCTGTCAGGCCGCCAAAGCCGGTCCCGGTTTCGGCTCGCAGGTGGACGTGGCGGCGCTCTTCACGGAGCGGTCCCTGGACCTGCTTCGTCCAGATGGGATCGCGGCGCTGCTGCTTCCGGCAAAGCTCTGGTCGTCGCTCGCCGGCGGCGGCGTTCGCGCGCTGCTCGCGGACCGCTCCAGGATCCTCGGGCTCGAGGATCTGACCGATGCTCCTGCGTCATTCGACGCGGCCGTGTACCCGTCACTGTTGCTCGCGCGCAAGACGCATGCGCCATCTGATGCGTCCTCGGCACTGTTCGCGGTTCATCGGCGCAAGACCAGGTTCGCCTGGAGAGCTGAGCTTCAGGAGATCGCCCTCGACGAGACGACCGGTAGTCCATGGATCCTTGCGCCACCCGAGGTGCGCGCCGCCTTCGACAATCTCCGCGACTGTGGTGTGCCGCTCGGCCAGACGAGACTTGGCAGCCCGCTGCTGGGCGTCAAGTCCGGATGCAACGAAGCGTTCGTGATTACGCGAATGGGCGACGGAGTGGACTCGCTGAGCCGCATCAGAAGCGGTGACATTGCCGGCGAAGTCGAGACTGCCATGCTTCGTCCCGCGATCCGGGGCGAGCATATCGCCGCGTGGCTGGCGTCGAGATCGACGAGTCATGTCGTGTGGACTCACGGTCTGGATGGCAATCCGCTGCCGTCTCTTCCCCCGCGCGCGAAACGCTGGCTGCACCAGTACCGCGCGCGCCTCGAGGCGCGCGCCGACGCACGCGCGACCGAGCGGTGGTGGTCGTTGTTCCGAACGGATGGGGCGGCATCCGATCGCCCCCGGGTGATTTGGGCGGACGTCGGGAAGCGTCCGCGCGCTGCCGTGCTCCCGGCGGGCGACAACGCGGTTCCGCTGAACAGCTGCTACGTCCTCAAGTGTCGCGACGATCGCGAGGCTCTGACGCTTGCCGCGATACTGAACAGCGACCTCGCCGCGGCATGGCTCGAGCTGCTCGCCGAGCCGGCCCGTGGCGGGTATCACCGCTACCTCGGCTGGACGATGGCGATGCTGCCGCTTCCCCGCGACTGGACCGGCGCCTGCGCCGCGCTTCCGCCGATCGCCGAGAGGGCCATGAGTGGGGCAGCGGATTCGCGCGCGCTACTCGACGCCGTGCTCCGCGCGTACGGCCTCCGCTTCGCAGACATCGCGCCGCTGCTCGCATGGACCGGATAGAGCTGGCGAGTCCCGAGGACGTTCGGGCGGTCATCGCGCACGAGTGGCTTCGATGTGGATCGGTTCCGGAACGCCTCGGTGCGATCACGCTGCGGCCGCATCAGATCGACGCGGCCCGCCGGTTGACCATCATGATCGCGGCGAATGGCGGCGCTCTTCTTTGCGACGAGGTCGGACTCGGCAAGACCTATGTCGCGCTCTGCCTCGCCCGGGCTTATGCGCAGCCGGTGGTGGTGGCTCCCGCCGCACTACGCTCGATGTGGCTCGCCGCCGCCACCCGGTGTGCTGGTGACGTCGCGTTCGTTTCGATGGAATCCTTGAGCCGTTCAAAGTCGCCGGCTGCGTATGGAGACCTGCTGATCGTTGACGAAGCGCATCACTTCCGAACTCCGTCCACAGCGCGCTATCGAACGCTCGCGGCTCTCTGTGCGCGGTGTCCCGTACTTCTGGTCTCGGCCACGCCGCTGCACAACCGCGAGTCCGACATGGTTGCATTGCTCTCCCTCTTTCTCGGCTCGGCCGCCCGGATTCTTGCGCCCGCCGAGGCAGCGCGCTTCGTGGTGCGGCGCGATCAGCACGGACTCCCAGGGGCGTTCCCGCTGGTCCGCCCGCCCAGGCGGATTGCGATCCGTGTCGACGGAGGCGACCTGCAGAGGATCCTTGCGCTGCCGCCGCCCACTCCGCCGAGCGACGGTGGCACGGCTGACGCGATGATCGCGCATGCGCTCGTTCGACTTTGGGCATCGAGCGATGCCGCGCTCCGCGAGGGCCTGCGACGACGGTGGGCGAGAACGGTGGCGATGCGACACTCGCTGGAAGCCGGCCGGCATCCGACCAAACGAGAGCTGCACGACTGGGCCTACTCGGACTGCGCGGTGCAGCTAGGCTTCGTCGAGCTGTTGTCATCACCATCGCACACGGATTGCTCCGATCTCATGGCGACCGTGGCCGCGCACGAACGCGCCTTGGTGGCGCTGATCGATGAGTTGAAGAGGTCGTCCGGTGGCGACGCCAGGCGCGTCGCCGCTGTGCGCGCGATTCGCGACCGGCATCCGTCCGTTGCGATCGTCGCTTTTTCGCAGTTCGCGGAGACCGTCCGGATGTACTACCGCGCGCTAGCGCCCGCCGGCGGCGTGGTGATGCTCACTTCCCGCGGCGGCCGCATTGCGAGCGGACCCATCACGCGCGGCGAGGCATTGGACCGCTTCGCGCCGATCGCGCAGCACGCGCGCCCGCCCCATGCATCGCAGGCGCTCTCACTGCTCCTGACGACCGATCTGCTCAGCGAAGGCGTCAACCTCCAGGATGCCGCGGTTGTCGTGCATCTCGATCTACCGTGGACCGCCGCGGCTCTCGAGCAGCGCGTCGGCAGAGTCGCGCGCATGGGATCACCGCACCGCGAAGTGTTCGTGTACGCCATCGACCCGCCCGCATCGAGCAGGCGATTGCTGCGAGCGGAGGCCGTGATCCGGCGGAAAGCGGAGCTCGCCGAGCGAAGCGTCGGGGCGTCCCGCATTCCGCCGCTGTTCGCTCGCGCAGATGAAGCACCACGCAGCGAGGTCGAGGAGAGCGAGGCGATCCGCCGCGAGTTGACAGGCTGGCTCCGCCACGACCGCCCGTCCGCCGCCGGGGCAACCGTCCTCGGCGCCGCCGGCGCGGACCGGGATGGCGTGCTCGCGTTGATCTCCGTGCGCGGGACGCTCACTCTCCTCGCCGGCGAAGGGTCCGTGCTTTCCGTGGATGCGCGTGTCGTGCGTTCGGTTGTTGACCGGGCGCTCGGCGAGCCTGTTCAATTGGCCGCTGACAGTAGGGCAAACGTGGTCGAATCGGTGGAGCGTTGGATCGAGGCAGCGCTGGCGGCGGATGACGCCGGCAACTCCGCCGCAGGACGGAGCAGACTGGCGCGGTCGATCACCACCCGGCTCGCGCGGGAGCTGGTGGCCTGCCCGCGGCACGCGCACGCATGCTGCTCGACGCGGATCGCGGCGCTGCACAGCCGGCTTGAATTGCCGTTCACGCTCGGGGTTGAATGGGAGATCGAGGAGCTTCTGCGATCGGACTCGAGCGATCTTGTCAGCGACTTGGAGAGAATTATCGGAGCTCGCGAGACGCGGCGGGATGATTCGGAATCGGGGGTTCGCGCGGTGCTGGTACTACGGGGTCACTCAGCTCCAACCGAGACGCTGGCGGAAACCAAGATGTGAGATGTCAGAAACGAGAAAACCAGAGGCCAGAGCACGCTGACCATCTGGTCTCTGGCCTCCTGGTTTCTGGCTTCTCACATCTTGGTTCCCCCAGCGAAGGCGCCGGAGCCTCTTAACCCTCTTTCACTGCAGCCACCAACGCCTGCACCGCCGCCTTCCCATCGCCGAAGTACATCAAACAGTTATCCGCAGCGAACAACGGATTCGGAATCCCCGCGAATCCCGGGCTGAGGCTCCGCTTCATCACGATCACGCTTCGCGCATTCCCCACTTCCAGAATCGGCATCCCCGCGATCGGACTCGACGGATCCGTGTTCGCCAGCGGATTCACCACGTCGTTCGCGCCGATGACGAGAACAACGTCCACCTGCCCGAACTGTGGATTGATCTCGTCCATCTCCTTGAGCTTGTCGTACGGCACGTCGGCTTCGGCGAGCAGCACGTTCATGTGCCCCGGCATTCGGCCCGCGACCGGATGGATGCCGTATTCCACAGTCGCGCCCTTCGCCTCCAGCAGCGACGCCAGCTCCCGCACCGCGTGCTGCGCCTGCGACACCGCCAGTCCATAACCGGGCACGATCACAACGCGGCGCGCGGTCTCGAGCAGCATCGCGATCTCTTCAGGGGAAGTGGACTTCACCCGCCCCGCGTAAGTCTCGTCAGCGCTCGCGCCGTCGCTGCCGCCCGCTCCCATCTTGCCAAGGAGCACGTTCGCCAGCGACCGGTTCATCGCCTTGCACATGATCTGGCTGAGGATGATCCCCGACGCTCCGACGAGCGACCCGGTGATGATCAGCGCGTTGTTGTTCAGCACGAACCCCGTCGCCGCGCCGGCGAGTCCCGAGTACGAATTC
>DATLBG010000024.1:0-8394 GCA_035527035.1 Gemmatimonadaceae bacterium
AACACGCGCTCGCAAACCAGCTCCAGATACCTGACCTGATCGACTATCTCCGCGTCCCTCCCTTCCCGGGTCATCCATGAAGCCCCCACTTTGTCGCTCGCGGAGTATCCTCCTGAAGAGCTCGACAGGTAGAAACGGGACAGGCCCTCTGGTGCCACGATCATGCGCTTGCCGTCGTCGATCACGCTGAACCTGCTGATGAATCGTTCGGCCAGCTGCCCGTACCCGTGGCATACCAGCCAAACCTCTGTCGCCTCGGAAATCGGGGCGCCCAGCACCGCGTACCTTGAAGTACGGGGCACGATGATGTCGTGGCTCCGGACGCGCAATTCGTCGGTCATTGGCCGGAGTATCGCGTGCGCGCGCGATGTCCGCCATCGACTTCTTCAAACCAGACGAGACACGTGACCGCCGACGGACCCACCGGAGTCGATCGTCGACGGCTGGACCAGATCCTGGACGGCATGGACGCCGTCGTATGGGAGTGGGACGCGCGCACGGGCAGGCTCGATTACATCAACAACCGGGTCGAGTCGATGTTCGGTTTCCCGGCCGACCGCTGGCGCGGGGACCTCAGCTTCTGGGAGAGCCGGATCCACATTCAGGACCGCGATCGCGTCGTGGCGGATTTCCACCGGCTCGTGCGGGATGGCGGCACGCACCGCACCGAGTACCGGATTGTGCACGCCGACGGGCGAAGCATCTGCGTGGAAGACAACATCACCGCGGAAAAAGACGAAGCGGGCAGCGTGACGGTAGTTCGAGGTCTGACGGTGGATATCACGCGGCAGCGCGCGGCCCGCGTCCAGCTCGAGGAGAGCGAGGAGCGATTCCGCCTCGTTGCAGACGTCGTCCTCGACGCGGTGTTCATTCACGCCGAGGGCGTAATCATGTACGTGAACAAGACCGCGCTCGCCATGCTTGGCTACGAAGATGCCGAGCTGGTCGGCAAGAGCGGCGAAATGATAGTAGCGCCCGAAGACCGCGAAAGAGCCGCGAGCCGCATCGCGGCGCGACGCGACGAGCCCACGGAGATGAAGTTCCTGCGGAAGGACGGCTCCACCTTCCCCGTCGAGCTGCACGCGCGCAACGGAACGCTCCAGGGCAAGCACGTCCGGATCGCGGTCGCGCGAGACCTGTCCATCGTCAACCGGGTGCGGATGACCGAGGCCGAGATCAAGGACCTGACGCAGGCTCTGCACGAAAGCCAGCACCAGCTGATCCACTCACAGAAGCTGGAAGCGATCGGGCGGGTGACGGGCGGCGTGGCGCACGACTTCAACAACCTGCTCACGGTGATCATGTCCTACACGCAGATCCTGCTGAGCGACATCGCCGACAGCGATCCGCGGCGGGAGGACGTGCAGGAGATCCAGCGCGCGGCCGAGCGCGCCACCGGCCTGACGCGCCAACTGCTCGCGTTCAGCAGGAAGCAGCCCGTGCAGCCGCACCGGATCGACATCACGGAGATCGTGCACGACACGCAGAAGATGCTGCGCCGACTGCTCCCCGACAACGTGGAGCTGGTCTTCGCCCCCGCCGCCCAGCCGCAGCTCGTGTTGGCGGACCCCGGTCAGATCGAGCAGATCCTCGTGAACCTCACGGTCAACGCCGGCGACGCCATGCCGCAGGGCGGCGTGCTCACGATCGCGACGGACGAGATGGAGGTGACTGATCCCGAGTACGCGAGCCGGCACATGGGAGTGGACGTCCCCACCGGCGTCTATGCCGTGCTCAGCGTGAGCGATACCGGCCACGGCATGACAGAGCAGACCAAGTCCCACATCTTCGAGCCGTTCTACACTACCAAGCCGAAGGGGAAAGGCACCGGCCTTGGGCTCGCGACCGTCTACGGAATCGTGAAGCAGGCCCGCGGGTACATCTGGGTTTACAGCAAGCTCGGGGCGGGGACGGCGTTCAAGATTTACCTGCCACGAGCGTGACTAGTGACTAGTGACTAATGACTGGTGACTAGTCACGCGGTTCTACCTGTATTTATAACGTTGATCTGCTTGTGCCTGGTCGTCGGGCAGCCATGACTCACCGCGTTCGACTGGCTCGGCTGACCCTTGCCGTCGTTGAAAGTGCCCCCCAGCTGGTAGTCGCGCTTCCCGCCGATCATGTCCATCGCGTTCCAGAACTCCGGCGTGCGCATCTGATACGCGACGTCCTTCAACATTCCGACAATCTTGCCGCCGCGGATCTCGTAGAACACCTGCCCTCCGAACTGCGCGTTGTACCGCTGCTGGTCGATCGAGTACGAGCCGCGGCCCTTGATGCCGATGCCGCGATCGGTAGCGGCGACGATGTCGTCCCACGTGACGTCCTGCTCGCCCGGCATGAGCGACACGTTCGGCATCCGCTGGAACTGCACGTCCGCCCATGACTCGGCGAAGGAGCAGCCGTGCGATCGCGTGGGCTGGTTGTTCTGCTTGTACCACCAGTCCAGCCACATCGCCTGCTCCCGGGTGGTCTGGTAGTCGTTGAAGATTCCGTTCCTGACGATCATGAAGTCGTCGGGCTTCACTCCCTCGTCGTCCCAGCCGGTTTGCGCGAGCGAGCCTTCCTGCGAGCGGTCCCCCTGCACGTTCATGAAATCGGGGCCGTAGCGGAACTTGCCGAGGAAGTCGGCGGGCGGCGCGATGAAGCTGGTTCCCGCGTAGTTGGCCTCGTAGCCCATCGCGCGGTCGAGCTCCGTCGGATGTCCGATGGACTCGTGAATCGTGAGCGCGAGGTGTGTCGGGTGCAGCACCAGGTCGTAGCGGCCCACCTCTACCGGCTTGGCGCTCAGCTTCTCCACAGCGTCGCTCGCCCACATCGGCGCGCTCTCCACGAGCTTGCCGTCGAGCACGTGCTCGTAACCGCGGCCCATCGGCTGAATCTCGGTCGAGTCGCGCGACTGGAAGTCGCCGTCCTTAACCGCGGTGACGCTCATCGTCGGCTGCGACCGGATGAACGTCTGGACGATGAAGCTCCCGTCCGTGGTCGCGAGCGTCTTCTCTTCCTTGACGAACTGCATTCCCGAATTGGCGAAGCGCGCGCCCGCCGCGAGCGCTGCTTCGTTCGCGCTGATCAGCAGCCCCACCTTGTCGTCGATCGAAACCGTGAACGGATCGATGCGGAACGGGCTGCGCCATTCCACGTCGCCGACCGGCGCGACGGGCGCGAGCTGATGCGGCCGAAGCTGCGCCACCTTGTTCGACCGCGCCTGCGCCACCGCCGCCCGGGCAATGCTCGCCATGTCGTCCCGCGTCAGGCGGCTGCTCGCCGCGAACCCCCACGACCCATCCACCATCGCCCGCACGCCGAAGCCGAACGTCTCGCTCGACTGCAACCCCTGCACTCTCCGCTCGCGCGTCGAGATTCCCTGCGATTGCCTGTCGGATATGCGCACGTCCGCGTACTGCGCGCCCGCGCTGCGCGCGGCATCGAGCGCGACCATCGCCAGCTCGCGGAAGAGCGGATCGCCCGCGCTCGGTTTTCTCCGGGGCGAGAGCAGCTCCGGCAGAGGGCGGTCGAGCAACTTTCCGCCTACGGTTACGGCGGACAGCGTCTTTACGAAGTCTCTCCGTGACGTCATTTCCTGTTCCGATTGATGTAACGACAGACGAGGGCCGGGCGGCCCGGTGTCTCATGCAGGCGCGTCTTAGCGAGCGCAGTTTGCTCGCGTAGCGCCGAAATGAGATACCGGGTCGCCCGGCCCTCGTCTGTCACCGCCGTCAAACTGATAACTGCTTAAACCGCGTCGCTGAGACTCGTGAAGTTGAAGTCGCGAGCCTTGATCGGCGGAACGACGGCCACGGCGCCGCCCTCGCCGCCCTCGCTCGCGTTCACGCGCATCGGACGGCCCATCATCTCGATGTTGTTGAGCATGAAGACCGGCGATTCGTTCCAGCGGAAATTCTTGATGGATTTCGTGATCCTGCCGTTCTCCACCAGGAAAGTCCCGTCGCGCGTCAGACCGGTGAACAGAATCGTTCTCGGATCCACGCCGCGGATGTACCACAGCCGCGTGACGAGGATGCCGCGCTCGGTGCTGGCAATCATCTGCTCGATGGTCGAGTCGCCTCCGCTCATGCGGAAGCCGCCGGTGCCCGGCGTCGGGCGGACGCCCTGCTTCTGCGCCCAGAAGCGGTCGTAGTTGAGGTTCCTCACTACGCCGTTCTCGATCCAGACGATGCGCTCGGTCGGCATCCCTTCGCCGGTGAACATTCCACCACGGCCGTCCGGATCCATCGGGTCCGATACGATCGTGACGCGCTCGTCCACGACCTTCGTTCCGATCTTGTTTCCGCCGCCCTGCTTGGAGAAGAACGAGCGGCCCTCGTCGGCGTTGCGCGCGCCGAGCGAGAAGGCGAGCAGCTGCACCAGGTTGGCGACCGCGGTCGGCTCGAGGATGACCGTGTAGCGGCCCGGCTCGACCGCGACGGGATTGCGCGACTTCACGGCCTTGTCGATCGCGCGCGCGCCGAGCGCGGCGGCGTCTACCTCTCTCCATTCGTCGTGTGCGGCGCCCGCCCAGCCCGAGCCCGTTCCATCCGGGGTCCGGACCGTGGTGGACATGGACCCGTTCGATCCGCGCGCATACGCGAACAGCCCCTTGTTGTTGGCGATCGCGAACGAGCCGACGCTCGACGTCATGTAGCCCGTCGAGATGAGTCCGGCCGCGCGGGCCGGCTCCGTGACCGCGCGCACGGCGGCAGCGCGCTGCTCGGGCGAGGGCGTCTCGGTCTGCGCCGGATCTGGGCGCGTCTGGTAGGTCTGCGGCCCGAGCTCGGGCATCAGCTCCGGATCCTCGGGCGCCAGCCGCGCGAGCGCTTCCGAGCGCTCGACGACCGACCTGAGGGACGCGTCGTCGAGCTTGTTCGTGCTCGCGTTCGCTACGCGCTTGCCGAAGACGCTGCGCACGGTGATCTGAGCGTCGTAATTGTCGCCGGACGTCGAGACCTGGTTCTCCGCGAACCGCGTGTTCGAGCGCGAGTTGCTGCTGACGATGACGCGGGTCTCGTCCGCCTTGGCGGACGCGAGCGCGCGGCGCGCGATGGCTTCTGCTTCCTCGCGGGAGAGAAAGCCCGCGGGGGCGTACAGTGATCTGGGCTTGCTCACGCGGTCCTCCCGGTGTTGATGACGTTGATTTGCTTGTGGCGGGTCGGCGGGCAGCCGTGACTCACCGCGTTCGATTGGCTCGGCTGGCCTTTACCGTCGTTGAACGCGCCGCCGAGGACGTACGACCGGCGGCCGCCGATCATGTCCATCGCGTTCCAGAACTCGGGCGTGCGCATCTGGTACGCGACGTCTTTCAGCATGCCCACGATCTTGCCGCCGCGAACTTCATAGAACACCTGGCCGCCGAACTGGGCGTTGTACCGTTGCTGGTCGATCGAGAAAGACCCGTCGCCGACGATGGCGATGCCGCGATCCGTGGCCGCGATGATGTCCTCGTACGAGATGTCCTGCTCGCCGGGGAGAAGCGACACGTTCGGCATGCGCTGGAACTGCACGTCCGCCCATGACTGCGAGTACGAGCAGCCGTGCGAGCGCGACGGCAGGTTGTTCTGCTTGTACCACCAGTCCAGCCACATCGCCTGCTCGCGGGTCGTCTGGTAGTCGTTGAAGATTCCGTTCTTGATGATCATGAAATCTTCGGGCTTGACGCCCTCGTCGTCCCAGCCGACCTGGGCCAGCGATCCTTCCTGCGACCGGTCGCCCTGCACGTTCATGAAGTCGGGGCCGTAGCGGAACTTGCCGAGGAAGTCGGCGGGCGGCGCGATGAAGCTCGTGCCGGCGTAGTTCGCCTCGTACCCCATCGCGCGGTCCAGCTCGGTGGGATGACCGATGGATTCGTGAATCGTCAGCCAGAGATGCGTCGGGTGGAGAATGAGATCGTATCGGCCGACCTCGACGGGCTTCGCACTCAGCTTCTGCACCGCTTCTTCGGCCCAGCGCGGCGCGTTCTCGACGAGCTTGCCGTCGAGCACGTGCTCCCAACCCTTGCCTGCGGGCTGGATGTCAGTGGACTGCCTGGTCTGGAAATCGCCGCGCGCCTGATCGACCGCGGTCACGGTCATGCTTGGCTGCGACCGGATGATCGTCTGGACGATGAAGCTGCCGTCGGTTGTCGCTAGGGTCTTCTCCTCCTTCATGAAGAACATGCTGGAGTTGACGAAACGCGCGCTCGGCACGCGCATGGCCGCCGCGTTGGCGGTCAGCAGGAGCGCCGCTTTCTCCTCGATGGGGATCGTGAAGGGGTCGATCCGCGCGGGACTGTTCCACTCGACGTCGCCGGCGGGCGTGACGGGCGCGAGAACGTGCGGCTTGATCTGGGCAACCCGGTTGGCGCGGGCCTGGGCGACCGCCTGACGCGCGATCGAAGCCACGTCGTCGCGGGTGAGCCGGCTGCTGGCGGCGAAGCCCCAGGCGCCGTTTACCAGCGCGCGGACTCCGAAGCCGAATGTCTCGCTCGACTGCATCCCCTGCACCCGGGCTTCCCGGGTGAAGATGCCCTGGTCGTTCCGGCTCGAGATGCGCACGTCGGCGTACTCGGCGCCGGCGCCGCGCGCCGCGTCGAGCGCCACCATGGCGAGCTCTCGAAAGAGCGGATCGCCTACGCTCGGCTTCGTAGCCGTCGCGATGCCGCCGAAGAGCTTGTCGGGATCGAAGCCCTTGCCGAGCGCGCCGTTGGCAACGGCGACGGCGGACATCGCCTTGAGGAAGTCCCTGCGTTTTTGAGTCACGAGCCTTTTTCTCCGGAGAAAGACAACCTGTGCAGCTTGATCAAAGCAAAATCAGAGGTAGCTGAGCCACCAGTCCTTGCGGCGCGCTTTCACGCCCGCGAACCAGCGGCAGAGAGGATATAGCAGCAATGTGCCCGCGATCCACGCCGCATATGTGACACCCAGACCGAACCCAAAGTTCGCGGGCGGCGGGCCGAACGCCGGGGCCAGCGTGATCGGCCTGTCCATGGCATAGTGCAGGCCGATCCCGATGAAGTGGGCCGTATACCATTGAAGGATATAGAAGAACATCGGCACCCGGCCGAAGGTGACCAGGGCGCGGGCGATGCCGTTCCGGATCGGCCGCTCGAACCACCACAGGGCGATCATGGCGGGCCCGAGCGTCATCAGCAGAAACAGCAGCGAAGGCGGGTACTTGGTAACGTTCAGGAATGAGAGCGCCGTGAAAACGCCCGACTTCTGAACGGACCATCTCAATGGATCGCCATAGAAGTTCAACGCGCGAACCGCGATAAACGCTGCGGTTACGGCGAGGCCGAGTCGGAGTAGGATCCGCCGGCGTCTCTCGGACTCCATCTCATATACGGCCCCGAGGGCGTAGCCCGCGGCCATCACGCCGATCCACGGGATGAGCGGATAAAGCACGAAAAGCACGGGTGACGGGAAGTCGCCCACGGGGAACGCGCCCGACTCATGCAGCACCATCCACAGCTTCGCGGCCGCGCTCGGTACAGGGGATCCGGGCCCCTGCCACTGCTGAACGTCCACCATGTCCAGCAGGTTGTGCAGCACCATCATCAGGACACCGAAAGCGCCGATGATTTTCAGAGGGAGGTAGATGAGGCCCGCGAGGAAGATCATGGACCAGCCAAGCGCCCAGATGACCTGCACGACGCCGAGGAAGGTGTAATCGAGATTGAGCATGACGGCGAAACGAATCACCGTGAACTCGAGCAGGATCAACCAGAGGCCCCGCGTCCACAGGAACTTTGAAAGCTCCGCCCTGGTCTTGCCCCGGGAGAGCTGCAGGTAGGCGCCCGTGCCCGCGAGGAAAACGAAGATCGGCGCGCAGTAGTGCGTGATCCAGCGGGTCAGGAAGAGCGCTGGACTGGTACGCGCCAGGTCGGTCGGATCGAACTGAAAGACCGCCCAATGAGTGAAGTCGCGGCTGTGATCCAGCAGCATGATGACCATCACGATGCCGCGAAGCAGGTCCACGGAGTCAATTCGGGCCTTGGGCGCGGCGACGTGAAGGTAGGGCTCGCCCGGAACTCGTCCGGTTGTCGGGTCTACAGTGGATGTCGGCATGTCGCGGGAAAGGATAGCCCTAGAGGGTGGCGGGGATAAGAGGTGGACTACCACCGAGAACTGAACAGCTAGTAGCTACAAGCTGACGGAAGCTGCAAGCCATTTAGCTAAGGCAAAGTGTTTGACCTTTCGAGCGGGGAATAAGGGCACCGGCGCGACGGCCTTCGTTGGGCAAGAAAGGTCAGCGAGGTCCGCGGCTAATCAGCTTGCAGCTTCTTTCAGCTTGCCGCTACCAGCTATTCAGTTCTCCGTGCCGTCATATATCGCCCCGCTTGCCTTTCCTACGCATTCACCCGACTTTCGGATTCAGCTTGCCCTTACTCCAGACGCCTCCATGAGATCAATCTCCCGT